>CANQDH010000009.1 GCA_947591565.1 uncultured Bacilli bacterium
TTTTTTTAGATTATAAAAAAATGTATACAAGTTGACAATAATTTACATTAAGAAATATAGATATATTGCTTATGCTTTAAAAAATATATAAAATAAAGGTAGGTGAAATGATGAAAGAGATAGTTATTAATAAACCATTTAATGAAAAAATGAAAATTAAATTTGAAAAAGTCAAAGAAAAAATTAAACAAGACATACAAAAAGACAAAATGATAAAAAAATTACTTAAAGAAAAAAAGTACGAAGAAATTTATAAAGTATATGGTAAAGATGTTTATGTCGCAACCGTCCCTGAAAAATATTTAAAAAAAAGTATTAAAGAATATTTAAAAGAGGGAAGATTTGAAGACATATATAATAAATTTGGAAGTACTTATTACAATAGATACCTACCTAAAATGGAATCTATAGATAAATATATGGAATTAAATAAAAAAAAGATAGGTACAAAATCTTTTCTTTATCAAGTAAGGAAAAAAATCTTATCTATCGTAACATCAGGTATCTTATTATTAGAAGGGGCTCCAGCTGTTTTAATTCCTGCCTTATCATCATTAACATTAAATGATAATGCAAGACAATATTCTGAAGAAATAAGCTTATATAATTCTAAAATAAATGAATATGCAAATAATATTCGAAAATTAAATTTGAACGATTTAGAAACAATTATGAAAGTTTTAGACGATATGTGGAGTGATATAAAAGGATACGGTTCACCTGAAAAAGATATTTTTGGGTATGGACGACTAGATTTTTTGGAATCAGGTAGCATAGGTGTATGTCGTAATATGGCTGATGATTTTACGGCTAAAATGAATGCTATTAATCCAAATTACAATGCTAGAAATTTAATTGTCAATATTAATGGTTCATTTCCATATCATTTAGCAAACATAAATAGAAATTTTGTCGAGCAAAATGAAAATCCACAAGAAGAAAATAATGAAAATAAAAATGAAGAAAATAACAACAATAATGAACAAATTGATTATTTACAGCAGTTTAAAACTGATATGCTTGGAAATCATATGGTATCTTTGATAGATATTCCAAGTGATGGTATAACTTTAATGGTTGATGCTACTAATCCATCTATTGGTATTTTTAAAGATGGTTCTATATATACCTTTGCAACTGAAGATGGCAAAGGGTTAACTATACCTGCATTAAGGCAATATACGCAAGGAACAGTTGAATCAATAAAATATGAAGGTGCTGTCATTATGAGTCATTTTCAAAATAATAAAGATATAGAACTTTTAAGGCAAAAATGGGGCGTAGTTGCTCAAAATAAAGCCTTAGATAAGGTTAGGAGTCAAAATACACAAAATGCATCTTTAGGCCAAAATAGTTCTAATATAAGTTATGAAAAAACATATTATAATGATGAAAACGAATTATCATCAAAAGTAAGATAGAAAGAAAATTTAAAATGGATGAATATATAAAAGAAATAGGAAAAACAATTAATTTTGATAATAATTTAATAAAGGTAAATAATAATTTATATCTTACTAAAAAAGAAATAGACATTTTAACAAAATATTTTATTCCATATCAAACATGTCATAATTATCATATTTTATTATATTTAATTGATGAATATTTAAATAATGAATATATAGAAGAATTAGAACAAATATCACTAGATATATCTGAAAGATCATATTATCAAAACACTAATAAATAAAAAATTAGTGTTTTTTTAAAAGATTTTTCTTATTTTAAGGGTATTTATATATTAGGTGGTTCTTTTGAAAAAAACATATTTGACTAATAAATATATTTCAATAAAAGAAATAGACGAATTAACAAATAAATATAAAAAAGTGTTAGGTAAAACCTTTAAAAATATTATTACCTTAAAATATTTTCTTTTTAAGTATAAGTATCACTATTTAAAAAGAAAAATGATAAAACAAAATAATCATTTTATAGCAAATGAAATGAAAAACACAACTATTTTAAATAATATTAATGGTTATAGTTTAGATCACGAACAAAAAAGGGCTGTCATTACCGATGAAGATAGTTATCTAATCGTAGCGGGTGCTGGTTCTGGTAAAACCTTAACCATGATTGGCAAAATTAAATATCTAATAGAACGTTTAAAAGTAAATCCCGAACATATTCTTTGCATTTCTTTTACTAATTTTACAACCGAATCTTTTAAAAAAGCTTTACAAAAACAAAATATTAGAAATGTAGATGTCTTTACTTTTCATAAATTAAGTCTTGAAATAATCAAGCAAAATAAAAAAATAATTCACATAGCGCCTACTAATTTATTAGATTGTCTTATTAAAAATTTTTGGAAAAATGATTTATTAAAAGACTTTACATTATTAAAAAACTTTATAGAAAATTATGTTATTAATAGTAGTGTCAATCTAAATAACCTTTGTATATATGATGAAGAAGAAATAATTATTTCCAATTTTTTATTTTTTTGTAAAGTAAAATATAGTTATAAATGTATTGGATATTATAAAAAGGCCCATTTTGCTTTTTATCTTGAAGATTATAATATATACATAAAACATTTTAACTTAGAAAAAGACTCTTTAGATGATATCGAAAATATTAAAGAACTTCTTCATTTTACAGTATTAGAAACCTATTCACAAATGTTTACAGAAAATACCATTTTTGATATTATAAAACAATTTTTAGATGCAAATAATGTCGTAATTAAGAACCCTGATTATCAAAAAATTTATGAAATATTTTGCTACAAAGGTAACAAAATAGAAAATTTATCCAAAACCATCTTAACTTTTATTAATATGTTTAAATCTGGAAATTATCCTTTCTCAAAATTTGACGAAATCGAAAAACAATTGATGAAAAATAAAACAAACCAAAAATATCTGATTATTTTAGAAATAATTAAAAGAATTTATATTTTATATCAAACATCTTTAAATCAAAATCATGAATTAGATTTTAATGATATGATTAATTTAGCGACCACCATAATAAATAATAATGAAGTTATTTTAAAATATAAATATATCATTATTGATGAATTTCAAGATACATCATATAGTAGATATAAATTAATTAAGACTATCAAACAGCAAAAGGAATGCAAATTAGTAGCTGTAGGTGATGACTTTCAATCAATCTACCGGTTTACAGGTTGTGATGTAAATATGTTCATCAATTTTACCACCTTTTTTCCTTTTTCTAAAATCTTATACCTTACCAATACTTACCGAAATAGTATGGAATTAATCACTGTAGCAGGTTCCTTTATTATGAAAAACAAAGCCCAAATTCAAAAAAAATTAACATCTAAAAAAAGTAATCCCAAACCTATCAAAATATATTTTTATAAAGATAAGCAAGAAATTACGTCTTTATTTAAACAAATTAAAGAAGAAAATGTTTTTGTTTTAGGAAGAAACAATAGTGATATTAATTTCTTTCAAAATACTTCCTTTATGATTCAAGATGACAACATTATTTACGAAAATAAAAAAATTAAATTTATGTCAGTTCATAAATCAAAAGGTTTAGAAAGTGATGCGGTTGTAATTGTTAACTTAGAAGATAAAACATTAGGTTTTCCCAGTAAATGTGAAGATGATATTTTAATTTCTTATTTAAATAATTATAAAGTTTATTATCCTTATGATGAAGAAAGACGTCTTTTTTATGTTGCGCTAACAAGAACGAAAAATAATGTATATCTTTTTGTACCATGTAAAAATAAATCTTTATTTGTTGAAGAAATTTTAAAAGAACATAAAAATTTTATCGAATTTATAAATTAAATATTGTTTTTCATAATTAACTCCTTTATAATTATTTCGAGGGATATTATGGAAGATAGAAAAAAAGTATTAATTACAGGATCATCGAGAGGTCTTGGAAAAGAAACGGCTAAGTTATTTGCATCTTTAAATTATGATGTTGTTATTAATTATTACAAAAGTGAGCAAGGAGCCATTCAGTTAAAACAAGAATTAGAGCAAAAAAATCATGTAAATGTTTTAGCCCTTAAGGCTGATATTTCAAGTGAAGAAGATGTTAAAAACATGATGAATATAGTTAAAGAAAAATTTGGACATCTTGATTGTTTAGTTAATAATGCATCTATTTGTATGGATAATGATTTTAAGTTTAAAACAATCGATGAATTTACAAAAGTTCTTAAAACCAATCTAGTTGGAACATTTATCGTTAGTAAATATGCTTCTACTATTATGGAAAAGGGATGTATTATTAATGTATCAAGTACCGATGCCCTTGATACTTGTTACAAAGAAGAGATGGATTATGCATCTTCAAAAGCTGGTATTATCTCTTTAACGAAAACCTTTGCTAAAGCCTTAGCACCTAATATAAGAGTAAATGCTGTAGCACCAGGCTGGATAGATACGGATATGAATAAACAAATGTCTAAAGAGTTTAAAAAGCAAGAAGAAGAAAAAATCCTCCTTAAAAGATTCGCGCGTCCTGAAGAAGTAGCCCGCGTTATTACCTTTTTAGCAAGCCAAGATGCAAGTTACATAAATGCTAGTGTCATTAGAGTAGATGGAGGTTATTAAATGAAAATAAGTGAAAAAATTATTAATCTTTCTAAAGAATGTGAACAGGAATTAAAAGATGAATTTCATAAAATAGATAGATTATGTACTTATCATAGTGCTAAAGTATTAAATGCTTTCCAAAAAAACAAAGTAAGTGAAGCCCATTTTAATTCAACGACAGGATATGGTTATGGAGATATTGGTAGAGAAGTTATCGAACGTCTTTTTTCGGATGTCTTAGGTGCTGAAGATAGTCTTGTAAGAAGTCAGTTTATTTCAGGAAGTCATGCTTTAAACGTTGCTTTATTTGCGCTTTTAAGACCAAATGATACCTTACTTAGTATCACAGGTAAGCCTTATGATACATTAGAAGAAGTAATTGGTATTAAAGATAATCCAAGTTCTCTTAAAAGCTATAATATTGGTTATGAACAAATAGATCTTGCCCATGATGATTTTGATTATGAAAAAATTAAAGAAATCCTTCTTACGAAAAAAATAAAACTTATCGAGATTCAAAGATCCAAAGGTTATTCAACGAGGAAAAGTATAGGTATTGCGAAACTTGAAAAAGTTATTTCCTTTATTAAAAGTCTTGACCCTGATGTCATCATCATGATTGATAATTGTTACTGTGAATTTGTTGAACAAAAGTCGCCTTTAGAAGTTGGTGCTGATATCATAGTTGGTTCTTTAATTAAAAATTTAGGTGGTGGTATAGCCCCAAATGGCGCTTATATTGCTGGAAAAAAAGAACTTGTTCATCTGGCTGCTGAACGCTTAACGCTTCCCGGTGAAGGAAAAGAAGTAGGACCAACATTAGGTATCAATAAAAGTATTTTACAAGGCCTTTTCTTTGCTCCAAGTGTCGTTGCTAGTAGTTTAAAAACAGCCCTTTTTGCGAGTCTTTTATTAGAAAAAATGGGATATAAAGTTGAACCTAGATATAATGATGAAAGATGTGATATTGTTCAAAATATTGAATTTGGAAACCCTGACGATTTAATTGCTTTTTGTAAAGGAATCCAAGAAGGATCACCCATTGATTCCTTTGCAACACCAGAACCATGGGATATGCCGGGCTATGAAGATAAAGTTATAATGGCAGCAGGAGCTTTCACGATGGGTTCATCGATTGAACTATCTTGTGATGGTCCTATAAGAAAACCTTATGTAGCGTATCTTCAAGGTGGCTTAACATATGACTATGGTCGTTTAGGTGTTATGATTGCCGCATCGAGATTAGAAAAATAATGAAATTAATTGTCAAAGATAGTATCACCTTACTTGCATTTTTATATCAAAATCTTAGTGGTTCTAAAAATAATATTAAATCTCTTCTCAAAAATGGTGTTTTTGTTAATAATAAGAAAATATCTAAGTATGATTATTTGTTAAAAAAGGGCGATGTCATCAATATTTTTAAAGTTGTAAACGATTTAGATATTATATATGAGGATAAAGAATTAATTGTTGTAAATAAACCTAGCGGACTTTTAAGCATAGGTACACAAAAAGAAAAAGAAAAGACTTTATATCATTTTGTCCTTAATTATTTAAAAAAGAAAAATCAAAAAGTGTTTATTGTTCATAGACTTGATAAAGATACATCAGGAGTCATGGTTTTTGCTAAAAGTGAAAAACTAAAATTACTGTTACAAAACAACTGGAATAATTTAGTAAAGGTTCGTGAATATAAGGCTATTGTTAAAGGAAATGTACCATCAGAAGGATTATTTAAATCATATCTTGAAGAAAATAAAAATCATCAAGTTTATGTTAGTAATCATGGTAAACTAGCTATAACAAAGTTTCAAAAAATGCGTACAAATAAAGGAAAATCACTTGTAAACATCGAAATCGAAACAGGAAGAAAAAATCAAATAAGGGTTCAATTTTCAAATGCCGGTTATCCTATAATTGGTGATCGTAAATATGGCATAAAAGCAAATAGACTTTATTTACATGCATCAAAATTGGTTCTTATTAATCCTTTAAATAAAAAGCAAATGACTTTTGAAGCCATCTTGCCTGAAGAATTTCATAAATTAATAGGAGGTTGTTAAATGGAATATAGTGAATTTTTATATCGTATAAGTGTAAGTTTTATTTTAAGTTTATTAATTGGTCTTGAAAGACAAATTAGAGGTAGAGCTATTGGACTTAGAACGAGTGTCCTTGTAAGTATTGGAACATTTATGTTTGTAAGCTTTTCTATTCAGTTAGTAACAACAGATGTTTCAAGAATTGCATCCCAGGTTGTATCTGGAATAGGTTTTTTAGGTGCTGGTGTTATTTTAAAAGATGGAACTAATATTAAAGGCTTAAATACAGCCGCTACTTTATGGTGTAATGCCGCTATTGGTGTCCTTTGTGCAGGAGGTTTAATTATTGAAGCCTGTATTGGTACATGTTTTATTCTTTTTTGTAACGTTGTTTTAAGGTATATTACCCAAAAAATTCATCTTACGTCAAATAAAATAACGATATATGATGATTATGTTTTAAAGTTAAATATTGAAAGTGAAATTGCTGATAAAATAAAAGAAATGATTTTAGATGTAACCGAAAATAATAGTATTCATTTAAATAATCTAGAAATAACAGATGTCGAATTAGGAAGAGTAAAGATAAGTGCCGGGTTTAAAGTTTTATTTAAGAAGAACTATATTATTGAAAAACTTATGAATAGTATTTCAAGTGAAAAAGGTGTTTTATCTTCTTCCCTTAAGAAAATCGACCAAGAAAAAGTTCAGATTTTAGATGATGATGTCATATAATTAAAAATAAGTTCATATCACAATGAACTTATTTTATTATATCGGGATTTTTATCTTTTGGAATAATGATATACTGAATTATTTCAATTATGGAATATATGACTAAGACAAATCCTCCACCTTTAATAATAATGTTTTCAACAATAACCGTATATAAGCCACAAATAATCATAATAATAGAACCAATAAGAGGTATGTACCACTTATCTACTTTAAAATCCTTTAGTTTAAACGCTAAAATCAATTTAATAATGCCACTATATAAAAGCCATCCACCCATAATAACTCTTATTATTAACGCAATGACACCAGAGCAAAACATTGTAATAACGCCTAAAATAATAAAGGCAATACCAAAACCTAAATTAGTATAATTATTAGGATTTTCATTTTTATGTTTTACATAAGAAAAGATTTTAGTAAGTCCTAAAAGAATAAAAATGGCACCTAGGATATAAGCAACGAACTTAATGATACTATCAGGATTTGGAATCAAAATAATACCAAGAATTAAGAAAAGAATGGCTGATATTAAAGAAAAGGAATCTTTGTATGGTTGTATAATTTTCATAAAACACCTCCATTTATCTATATAATTATATCATTTTCCCTCTATCTAATCAATAAAATATTTACAATGCCTGAAAAAGTGTGATATAATACATCAGTCAAAAGGGAAGTGTATGTATGAAAAATATAAGAAATATTGCTATTATCGCACATGTTGACCATGGAAAAACAACACTTGTAGATAAATTATTAAAAATGTCTGGAACTTTTCGTGAAAATGAAGAAGTTGTTGATTGTGTTATGGATTCAAATGCGATTGAACGCGAAAGAGGTATTACGATTTTAGCTAAAACAACAGCTATTAATTATAAAGGATATCGTATTAATATTTTAGATACACCGGGCCATGCTGATTTTGGTGGCGAAGTTGAGAGAATTATGAATATGGTTGATGGTGTCCTACTTATTGTCGATGCTTATGAAGGTACTATGCCTCAAACGAGATTTGTTTTGAAAAAAGCTCTTCAAGCAGGAGTCGTACCTATTTTAGTTGTAAATAAAATTGATAAACCATCTGCTAGACCAAAGGAAGTTGTCGATGAAGTACTTGAACTCTTTATTGAACTTGGTGCCGATATCGATCAATTAGACTTTCCTGTTGTTTATGCATCAGCTCTTGCCGGAACCTGTAGTTTAGATCCTGATTTAAGTACGCAAAAAGAAACGATGGATCCAATCTTAGATTTAGTTATAAATCATATTCCAGCTCCTTTAGTAGATACGAGTGGTTCTTTACAATTTCAGCCAGCTTTATTAGATTATAACGATTTTGTTGGAAGAATTGGAATTGGACGTGTTAAAAGAGGAACAATGAAGACCGGTGAAATGGTTGTTTGTGCAAGGTTAGATGGTTCCCAAAAACAATTTAGAATTCAAAAAATGTATGGTTTTTTAGGAATTAAAAAAATAGAAATTGAAGAAGCAAATGCCGGTGATATCGTTGCGATTGCAGGTCTTCCTGATATTTCAGTTGGTGAAACTGTTTGTGATATTGGACATATTGACCCTTTACCAATTTTAAAAATAGATGAACCAACTTTACAAATGACCTTTGGTGTTAATACGAGTCCATTCTGCGGTAAAGATGGTAAATTATTGACAGCCCGTAAAATTGAGGAAAGACTATTTAAAGAAACGGAAAGAGATGTTTCTTTAAAGGTTGAAGTTAATGATAGTGAATCGTGGATTGTGTCTGGACGTGGTGAATTACATCTAGGTATTTTAATTGAAAATATGCGAAGAGAAGGTTTCGAATTACAAGTATCCAAACCAAAAGTTATTATTAAAGAAGTTGATGGCGTTAAAATGGAACCATTTGAAGACTTAGAATTAGAAGTACCAGAAGATTGCGTTGGACCTATTATTGAACAACTTGGTATGCGCGGAGCTAATCTTGAAAGTATGAATAACTTCCAAAATCAAGTTCGCCTTAATTATACCATTCCATCAAGAGGTCTTATTGGTTTTTCAACTAATTTCATGACTTTAACAAAAGGTTACGGTATTATGAGTCATAGTTTTAAAGAATATCGTAAATATGAAAGTTCTGATATTGGTGAAAGAAAACTTGGTGTTTTGGTATCAATGGAAAATGGAAAAACAACAGGATATGCTCTAGGTGCTTTAGAAGATAGGGGTACAATGTTTGTTGAACCAGGTGTCGATGTATATGAAGGTATGATTATTGGTGAATGTAATCGTGAAACAGATTTAGCGGTTAATGCTGTTAAGGGTAAACAATTAACCAATATGCGTGCAGCGGGCTCTGATAAAACGGTTGTTTTAAAAAGACCTAGACCAATGCCTTTAGAAGCAGCCTTAGAATTTATTAATTCTGATGAATTAGTCGAAGTAACACCAAATCATATAAGATTAAGAAAAAAGATATTAAATACCGAACTTCGCAAAAAAGAAGATGCCAAAAGACAATAAAGACTGAAAAAAATCAGTCTTTTTTAGGCATTATTTATTAGTTTTGTAATTAAATCTTTATAACTAATTCCCTCATTCATGATTAGTTTTGGATACATACTAATTTCTGTAAACCCGGGGATGGTATAAATTTCATTTATATATATATTATTTTCACTTAAGAAAAAATCAATTCTAGCATAATTTTTAACTCCAATTTTAATAAATATTTTAGCGGCTAAGGCTTTTATTTCTTCTTTTATATCATCATTTAAATCTGTACATATAATTGTTTTAGAATCTTGTTCATATTTTGCGCTATAATCATAAAAGTTATGACATGGAATAATTTCCCCAATTTCTGAAATAATTAATTTATTTTTATCTTCTAAAACGGCTACTTCCAATTCCCTTGCCGTAATAAATTTTTCAACTAAAATCTTTTCATCATATTTAGACGCTTCCTTGATGGCTTTTTTTAGTTCTTTTTTATTTTCAGCCTTATTAATTCCAATAGAAGAGCCACCATTTGCTGGTTTAACAATAACAGGATAACTAAGACTGTTTTCTAACTGTTTCATATTATCATTTTTATTTATACAAATATATGGAACATTTTTAAGTCCAATATGTGAAAACAAGATTTTCGAAAATTCTTTATCCATACCGACACTACTAGCAAGCGTTTTAGATCCAACATATTTTACGCCAAATAAATCTAAAAAACCTTGTAATTTTCCATCTTCACCATTTCGTCCATGTGTTATAGGAAAAACAACATCAAAAGTTTTTAAGTAATTAATTATATTATCAATTTTGATAAGTTTTTTATTTAACCAGTTTTTGTCTAAAAAATTAAGATCATCTATATATTCATACCAAATATTATCTCTAGATATACATCCAAGTTTTACACTAAAGAGATTTTGATCGATATTGGTTATGATAGCTTTAGCTGATTTAACTGAAACATCATGTTCCTCAGAATCGCCACCTAAAAGAATAAGAACTTTTTTCATAAAACACCTCATTATAAATATATGTAAATATTTGTCAAATAATTTCTTTATTACTTGCATAAATTGAATTAGTATGCTATATTTTATTTGGTTTAAAAATTATTCTGACACTTTCTTTTTCTTTGAAAGCCTAAATAAGTATTAAATCAAATAAGAAAAAGGAGGTATGAAAATGGAAAAACAAGATAAAAAAATTACTTGTGTTGATTGCGGTACAGAGTTTCTTTTTACAGTAAGAGATCAAGAATTCTATGCTGAAAAAGGTTTTACTAATGAACCAAAAAGATGTAAAGCTTGTAGAGATAAAAAGAAAGCTCAAAAGAGTGGAAATTAGGTAAAAAATAAAAAAAAGTATAGTTTCAAATATACTTTTTTTTGTAATAAATAAGAAAGATGTTTACATCTATTTGATATAATGATTATATAAAATTTAATAAAAATGAACAATCTATGATATAATTTAAAAGGATAGAGGTAGATGTTTCTTTTTAGTAATTAGGAGGTGAATAATGAATTACGCTTTGAAAAGAAAAAAGGCAATATCCGAAGCCGAGACGTATTACAACCATTTATTTGAAGATCTTCATAAGGAAGATAAAAACTTCATCAGTAATAATTTAGCTGCCATTAACTTACCAGCAGAAGATTATATTATCGATAAACTTAAGGATCATGTTCTAAAATATACGCCTATTAGTTATGCTGACTATATTTATAATAATATGAATTTTCAAAATTATGTTAAATATAGCTGTGTTGCTAAAAGATGTCAAAAGAAGATTAATTTTATAAGAAATATATTTATTGCCCTTATATTGCTTTTAGGTGTTATCTCTTTCTTGATATCTAAAAACATTGTTTTATCAGTAATTATAACAGGTATTTTATTTATGATTTTGATTTTTATTTATAAGATGAAATTTTCTGGTGAAACATATGATAGTTTTTATAAAAGGACAATGTATCCTATTATATATCAGGTATTAGATAATTTTGAATATCATGAAGTAAAGACAAATATGTTTCAAATGCCATTACATGCCTTTGTAAATAAAACATACACCAAACAAGAAATTTCTAACAAAAAAATATTTAGTAGTAGCTTTTGTGATTGTGAAATTTTTGATTTAAAGTTAATTAATAGTACTACAAATACATACAATGGCAAAACAACCACAACAAATGATAAGGTTTTTGATGGATTTAATTTATCAATGGCATATAAAACTCCTTTTAATAAACTAAAAGGCGCTAAAATACAAATTAGGGAAGACGACCATCTTCTTTCATCAGTGATTGAGGATACAGTTGATTCGATGTTTGAAAATGATAGAAATTATCATTTTAATACTGAAGAACTTAATAAGACTCTAGATTGTACTATTGAAGGTGAAAATAATTATGCCGATATTGATGAACTAATGATGGAAGTTAATAAAATTATTACACCATTATTTGAAGAATTTTTACTTTATTTAAAGAAAAGATATAATTCTTTTAATCTAACTATTACTGATCAATATCTTAATTTTAATGTCAGTTTAGATCAATCAACATATCAAAAAATCAAAAGTGGCAATTTTTGGAAAACAGGCTCCAACTATAAAGAATTTACCAAAAAAGTTAGTTTACCAAATCCAACGCTTAATTCTATAAATGATTACTGTTATTATGCAGTATTTCCAATGATGGAACATTTATTTTTAATGAAATATTTTGATGAAATTTTTAAAAGTAGTTTGGATGATAATAATCCCGTAACAGGTAATGTTGAAGCAATTAAAAGTTATCAAGACCAAATGGTGGAAATATCCGAAACATCATTAAATGATTTCAAGAAAAAATATAAAAACGAACTTGATAACATTTATGAAGAAAGTTCAAATATTTATAACAATTAGTAAAGAAAGAAGGTTTTTATGGATGCAATTTTAAATTGGATGGGTTCACATCCTCTTGTTGTTATTATTATTTTAGTTGTTTTATTTATTATTTTTACTTACAATAGTTTAAATTCGAAAAAAAATCGTGTTGAAAAATCATTTAGTACAATCGATGTATACTTAGAAAAA
The DNA here is from genome assembly GCA_947591565.1 of uncultured Bacilli bacterium. Classification (GTDB taxonomy): domain Bacteria; phylum Bacillota_I; class Bacilli_A; order RF39; family UBA660; genus UMGS1045. Next base: position 12,894 of record CANQDH010000009.1, read on the forward strand.
AGGTTTGATGAAGTAAGTGAATTACTTGAACAAACTATGTCAGCATATGATCATGAAAGTGAAACATATGTAGGTTTAGCAAAGGCTAGAAGTGGCATAATTGATGCAAAGAATGGTTCTATAAATGATAAAATTAATGCTGCTAATAATATGCAAGCTATCCTTGCTAATCCATTAATTAGAACAGAAGCATATCCAGAATTAAAAGCAATCCAAGAAATTGGAATGTTTACAGCTAAAAAGACCTCTGAAAATGAATCACAACTTGCTTCTGCTAGAAAACAATATAACAGTAATGCAACATCATATAATACAAAAATTAAATCATTTCCAACAGTTCTTCTTGCTTCAATGTTTGGTTTCAATAAACCATATGAATTATTCAAAGCAACAGAAGCAAAGAGATTAGCCCCAAATGAAAGTGTTCGTATGGCAAGAAGTGAGATGGCCTTAGAAAAAGCTAATAGTGATGCTGAAATTCAAAGAATTAATCAGGAAGCAGCGTTACTTGAGGCTAAGGCTAATCTTGCTATGAAACAACAAGCATACAATAATGCTGTAAATACTCAACCAGAAAACATTGTTAATAATAATGTAAATCCTAGTTCAGAGGCTAGTGATGTCGTAAATAATGAATCAACAAATAATAATGGATAATAAAAAATTTTAAAAATAGCTAAAAAGTCATTTTTGTTACGTGAAGAGATCAGAAATGACTTTTTTGTATAACAAAATGTCCTTTTTTGTTATTAATTTCTTTATAAAATACTTCTTTAGTGATTTGGCATAATTATCAAAATTTGTTAAATTACTAGCTAAGGAGGTGATCTTATGCCAAGAGGGAAAGTCGAAACTATTAAATATCTATTTAGTCATGCCTCATCAAGAGAAGTTTTCAAGGCCCTTATATATCAAAAAACAGGATTAGATTTAAGTAGATATATTCCTTTAAATCGTGATGCTGATATATATAATGACGAAAACTATAGACAAAATATTGTTCTTGTCAAAGGTAATAAAATTGTTATTCTTTGTGAAAATAATATAAGAAATAACAAAATTGCCGACAACTATATATCACGAATTAAGCAAACAGGAATTATCTTACGTGATAATTACATAAAAAATCCTCAAATCACAAAACTTATTTTCTCTAGATAATTTTACAACTTATATGAAATATGATATACTTATACTGGTGAGATATATGAAAAAAGAACATATTATAAAGTTACTAGATTTAAGTATATCTATATTGATTTATGCCCTTATACTACTAGCTTTTTCCTTAATTTTTAAAAAGACATTATATATAGATAATCGTTATTTTGGTATATTTAGTATCTTGACATCTATTATTATTTTTTTATTAAATAGAACTGTAAAGCCCTTACTTATTTGGCTTACTTTACCTATTACGGGTTTAACTTTAGGACTTTTTTATCCTGTTATTAATGTCGTTATTTTAAAATTAGCGGATTTTATCATGATGAATCATTTTTCTATAAATGGCTATATAATGCCTTTAATCGTAGCCGTTTTAATATCAATTAGTAATATTATTATCGATGCTATGGTCCATAAATTATTAGAAGGAAAAAAATATGAATAGTGTGTTTTTAGACTTAGGTATTATTAAAATTTACTGGTATTCTTTTTTAATTTTTGTTGCAGCTATTATTGGATGTACCCTTGCTTTTAAAGAAGGAAAAAAAAGAGGTCTTTCTGAAAACTTTATAACCAATTATTTATTTTATATCATACCACTTGGTATTATAGGAGCAAGAATCTATTATGTTATTTTTAATTTTGAACCATATAGGAATAATTTATTAGACATCTTTAAAATATGGGAAGGTGGTCTTGCGATTCATGGTGGAATTATTGTTGGTTTAATTTTTACCTATTTTTATACAAAAAAACATCATATTCCCTTTTTTAAAATGACAGATATTGCTGCTGTTAGCATTATACTTTGTCAATCTATAGGTAGATGGGGAAATTTTTTTAATCAAGAAGCATATGGACCAGTAACTAGTTTAGCGTTTTTAAAAGGGCTACATATACCATCATTTATTATTGATGGTATGTATATAAATGGAGCATATCATCAACCTACTTTTCTTTATGAATCATTGTGGTGTTTTTTAGGTTTTATTATTTTATTTTTCGTAAGAAGAAATAAAAAATTAATATTAGGACATTTAACGAGTATATATTTAATATGGTATGGGATTGGTCGATTTTTAATTGAATCATTAAGACAAGATAGTTTAATGTTTGGTAGTTTAAAAATGGCTCAAGTTATTTCCATATTGAGTATGATAATAGGTTTTGTGATTATAATAATAACGAGTATCAAAAACAAAAAATATTATAGGGGGAACGATAATGTATAATACCATTATTATAGGTTCTGGAATTGCTGGTATGACAGCTGCCATATATTTAAAAAGAGCGAATATTTCATGTTTAGTAATTGAAAAAAGTAGTCCTGGAGGACAAATAAATAAAGCATCTAATGTTGAAAATTATCCTGGTTTTAAAAGTATCGATGGTCCAAGTCTTGCCCTTAATATATATGAACAACTTACTAAATTAGAAGTTGATATGAAATTTGGAGAAGTTTCTAAAATTGAAAATAAATTGGGTAAAAAGTTAATATATGTAAATGATGAAATACTTGAGTGTCAAAATATTATTGTTGCAACAGGAAGAAAGCCAAGAGAATTAAATTTGGAAAATGAAAAAGGGTTAATAGGACATGGTGTTAGTTATTGTGCTCTCTGTGATGGCATTTTTTATAAAAATAAAGATGTTGCTGTTGTAGGTGGAGGAAATAGTGCCTTTGAAGAAGCCTATTATTTATCAAATATATGTAATCGTGTTTTTTTAGTACATCGTAGTAGTAATTTTAGGGCAAGTGCTTTAAATCAAAAAAAGGTAAAAGCTAAAGAAAATATTATTATTAAAGAAAACGAACAGGTAAAAAAAATCAATGAAAAAGATACTTATTTAAATTCTATTACTTTAAGTAGTGGTGAAGAGTTAAAAGTAAATGGTTTATTTATTTATATTGGTAGTGATCCTGATACATCATTTTTAGAAGGTTTAAATATTGAAAGTGAAAATGGTTATTTAATTGTAAATGAAAATATGGAAACGAATATTGAAGGTGTTTATGCCTGCGGTGATGTTATTTTTAAAAAGGTGTATCAATTAACAACAGCTGTTGGAGAAGCTACGGTAGCTGCTAGTTCGATTATTAAGAATAATGATTAATTCATTATTTTTTTGTTTATGGTATATTACATATGAAATTTTTTTGTATTGTCATAAAAAAAGAATTGTGATAGAATAATTTATAGAATAAGAAAGTAAAGGAGATGTAATTTATGTTTACAAACAGTAAAGGGGGGGGGGCATTTTAGAAATAAAGCCTTTACCTTAATAGAACT
>CANQDH010000010.1 GCA_947591565.1 uncultured Bacilli bacterium
TAATGTACAACAAACAAAAAATGAGTTATCCCTTATTTTAAAAGGCTTAACTCATTTTTACTGCAAAAGTAAAGATTATAATTATATATTGCCTAGGCATAAAAAGTCAATAGTAAACTGCACAATATTTAATCAAGATTTACACATTGCTTCATTAATTCTTTAAATTTACTATCCTCTTGTGATATTAAATTTTCCTTTAAAAATAATTCACTATCTTCTTTAGCTTTAAGAAGTAATTTATAATCTTTTCTTAAATCAGATAATTTAAACACCATATCACCACTTTGTTTAATGCCAAATAAATCACCACTACCCCTAATCAAAAAGTCTTCTTCACTAATTTTAAAACCATCATTCGTTTCTACTAAAACATTAAGTCTTTTCGTTTCCCTATTACTTACCAATAAACAATATGACTGTAAATCATTTCGTCCAACTCGTCCTCTTAATTGATGAAGTGTTGACAAACCAAACCTATATGCATCAAAAATAACAATCATTGTGGCATTTGATACATCAACACCTACTTCAATAACTGTTGTAGCAACTAAAATTTGAATGTCATTATTTTTAAAATCATTCATAATAGCTTCTTTTTCATTATTTTTTAATTTCCCATGAAGAATACCTATCTTGTACTTATGACCAAAAGCCCTATTCATTTTTTCATACAAATCGTTGATACTCTCAAAATCACTTTTTTCACTATCTTCAATTAAAGGTGCAACAACATATATTTGGTGATTTTCTCTTAACTGACTGTACATCATCATAAGAACATCTTTCATTTCTTTGTCGCTCTTCAAAAAAGTTTGAACCATTTTTCGACCATTTGGCATGGTTTTAATATTGGAAACATCCATATCACCATAAACAGTTAAGGCATACGTTCTTGGAATAGGGGTTGCACTCATATATAAAATATCTGGTGTAATTCCCTTATTTTTAAGGTTTCCTCTTTGATGAACTCCAAATCTATGTTGCTCATCAGTAATAACAAGACCTAAATTTTTATATTCTATTTTTTCGGTTATTAAAGCATGCGTACCTATAATAATGTTAATATCACCATTAACTAATGCTGTATAAATTTTTCTTTTTTCGGACATTTTGGTTTTGCCAGTAATGATTTCCACCTTTATATCATATTTGGCAAATATTTTTTTAACAGTTTCATAATGCTGTATAGCAAGAATTTCTGTTGGCGCCATCATAGCACTTTGATAACCACTTAAATAATTGATATACATTGCACATATCGCAACAATGGTTTTACCACTACCAACATCACCTTGTACTAATCTATTCATAGCCTTTTCACTAACCATATCTTCATATATTTGCTGAACAGAAACAATTTGATCAACAGTTAGTTTAAAAGGTAAATTATCCATAAATTCCTTAACGGAATCATAAGAAATATCTCTTTTTATGCCACATATACTTCCCTTTTTATTTTTCAAATAAGTCATTTTAAGCATAAAAATAAATAATTCTTCATATTTTAATCTATTAACAGATGCTTTTAAATTATCTATATTTAAAGGATTATGTACATTTTTTAAAGCTACATTCTTGTCCATCAAATGATACTTTTGTACGAAATAGGATGGAACAAAATCAACAACCTCATCTTTTTCTAAAATTTGAAAACACAAATCAGAAATTTTTTTATAACTAAAACCAGTAATAGAATGATATACAGGTTCAATTTTAGGTTCACCTGAAAGAAGCATAAAACGAATATCACTAGCAACGATGGTATTATGTTTTTTGTCATACTTTCCAATTAAAGTAACACCTGTATTCAAAGTTAATCTATTTTTTAAGAAAGCTCTATTAAAAATGATAACCGTTAAAAGTCTATTTCCTGTATTTAATTTAAAAGTCATTTTATCCATACGTCTATTTATAAAATAGATACTTGGAATAGAATAAACAACACCATCCATAATAATCTTTTCATCTTGTTCTAAGGTATCAAGATTGCTTCTTGTCAAAACATTATATCGAAATGGATAATAACTAAGTAAATCGTTACAAGTTAAAATATTTACTTTTTTTAAATTATTTATTCCAGATGGTCCTAACCCTTTGATATCTGTCAAATTCATCTTATCACCTTTATTTCTATAACTAATTATAGTGTACATTAGTTCGTATGTCAACATTTTTTCAGAAAAGTGTTGCATAAAAATTATTTATTTCCATGCTTTTCTAACCATTTATCGATACCTATAAAGATAAATCCTAACCCAATAATAGCTAGAACCATTAAGAAAACATTAAATAAGACCTGTAAAAGACCAAACATCTCGATATCTAAGAAAAAATACGGATATTTACTACTCGTATATGTAAAGGTTTTACCAAGGGACGCCCTTATTATAATAAAAATAAAATACATAAAAGGAATTAAAACCCATATAAAGGGATCTTTTTTATCATATTCACCCTTTTTATCGAACAATATATAATCAAACATAACCATTAAAGGAAGGATAATATGAACGATATGATTACCGATACTATTTAAATCCATGACACCTTCCATATTTGTCATAAAAGGTCTTAATACCAAATTATATACAATAAAGGTAATCATGATAGTGATGGTTACACCACCTTTTAAGTTTCCTATATGTTTAACTTGTTTGTGAAAAATTAATATAGCTATATAAAATATAAAAAAAAGAATACATAATAAATTACTTAAATTAGTATAATAACTAAAATGTTCACCTATCTTTACCATACTTGCTTTAAAACAACTATCATATAATCCATATATACCTATAATAACGATAAATATTTTATATATTATAGATGCATATCTATTTTTAATATACATTGTATCACCATTGTACTTTATGCATATTAAAGAAAAATTAACACAAAAAAAGAGCTTACGCTCTTAATAATTTTCAGCTTTAATTTCAAAATAACTTTGTGGATGATTACATACAGGACATACATTTGGAGCTTGTTTACCAATAACAATGTGTCCACAATTACGACATTTCCAAATTTTATCGCCATCTTTACTAAATACTAAGCCATCATTTACATTCTCTAAAAGTTTTCTATATCTTTCTTCATGTTCTTTTTCAATTTGGCCAACGGCTTCAAATAAATAAGCTAATCTATTGAAACCTTCTTCTTTAGCTGTTTTAGCGAACTCAGCATACATATCAGTCCACTCATAATTTTCACCTTCAGCTGCCATAAGTAAGTTTTCAGGTGTTGACTTAATATCGCCACCCATTAATTCTTTGAACCATATTTTGGCATGTTCTTTTTCATTAGCAGCTGTTTCTTCAAATAGAGCAGCTATTTGTTCATAACCATCTTTTTTAGCTTTACTTGCAAAAAAAGTATATTTGTTTCTAGCTTGACTTTCGCCTGCGAAAGCCGTCCATAAATTTTGTTCTGTTTTACTTCCTTTTAATTCCATACTAACACTCCTATTACTTATTATTAATTTGATTCATAACTTCAGTAGCGAAGTCTTCGGTTTTCTTTTCTATACCTTCGCCTACTTCATAACGTACAACTTTGATAATTGAACAGTTATTTTCTTTTAAATATTTAGCAACATTTTGTTTATCATTTTTGATAAATTGTTGATCAACTAGACAATTTTCTTGATAAAAAGCATTAATTTTACCGATAACAGCATTATCTAATTTATCAGCAGGTACACCTCTTTGTGATAATTCTTCTTTAGCAACTTCTTTTTCATGTTCAATAACACTTGCTTCAACATCTTCTCTAGTAATATATTTTGGCCTCATAGCAGCAGCTTGCATTGAGATATCCTTAGCTACTTCAGCATTATTACCAGAAATAACAGATAAGACAGCAATTTTACCACCCATATGTGTATAAGCACCAAATTCTTCATTATCCTTTTTAGTTATTTTTTCAAAGCGTCTAAAACTTAATTTTTCACCAATTTTAGCCGTTTTGCTGATTAATAAATCTTCAATAGTTCCATCAGATGTTTCTAGTTTATTAGCTTCCTCAAGTGTTTTTACATCACTCTTTATTAATGTTTCTAGTAAAGTATTTAAAAGTGATATAAATTCTTCATTTTTAGCAACAAAATCTGTTTCAGAATTGACTTCGACAATAACGGCATCATTACCAGAAACTTTGATTCCAGCTAAACCTTCAGCCGCAATACGATCTACCTTTTTAGCAGCCTTAGAAATACCTTTTTCTCTTAACCAATCAACTGCTTTTTCTAAACTAGCACCTGTTGCTTCTAAAGCTTTTTTACAATCAAGCATACCAGCACCTGTTTTTTCTCTTAGTTCTTTTACTAAACTTGCCGTAATCATTTTTACTCTCCTTTTCTATAATTAAAGATGATTTTCAAAATCATCTTTTTTTATTTTATTTTAATGCATCTATTAATTCATTTTTTTTCATTGTTGAATAACCTTTAATATCTTTTTCTTTTGCCATATCACGAAGTTCGCGTACAGTTAGACTATCTAAATCAACTTTTTTGTCTTCCTTTTTTGGTTTTATGCTTGCTTCTTTTTTGGTTTCTTCAACTTTACTTGTAGCTTTTTCAACTTTTACTTCAGTTTTTTCATTTTCTTTTGTTTCATGTTTTTTCTCAGGTCTATCTTCTCTTTTGACAAATTTTACGTTTCTATCGTTTCGATTATTCTTCTTATCGTTTAAATGATTTGGTCTTTCTTCTCTTCTTTTAACGGAATCAACAGCTTTTTTCATAATTTCATCGCCTTTTTGTTTGTCATCTTCACGAACATAATCAACGATCTTCCCGCCATTAGCTTCGACAATTGCATTTGCCATAACACCAGTTATAAGTTTAACAGCTCTAATGGCATCATCATTTCCAGGTATGACATAATCAACCATATCTGGATCGCAATTCGTATCAACAATTCCAAAAACAGGAATATGTAACTTTCTAGCCTCTCTAATAGCAATTTCTTCTTTTGATGGGTCAACAATGAATAAAGCATCTGGTAATTTCGTCATTTCACGAATACCACCAAGGATATTATTTAATTTATCGTATTCTTTCTTTAAACCAATAACTTCTTTCTTTGGTAATAAATCAAATATACCATCTTTTTCCATTTTTTCGATATCTTCCATACGTTTAACACGTTTTCTGATTGTTCTAAAATTAGTTAAAGTTCCACCTAACCATCTTTCAGAAACATAATAAGAATTAGAACGAATAGCTTCTTCTTTAATCGCTTCCTGAGCTTGTTTTCTTGTTCCAACGAACAATGTTTTTCCACCATTTGCAGCTATTGCTTTTAATGCTGCATATGCTTCTTCAATTTTCTTTGCAGTTGTTTGCAAATCAATAATATAAATGTCATCCCTTGATGTATAGATATATTCTTTCATCTTTGGATTCCATCTTTTTGTCTGATGTCCAAAATGAACACCAGCTTCCAATAAATAACTCATTGACACTACAGCCATATTTTTTTCCTCCTTTTGTTATTATCCTCCAACATATCAACTTTAAACACCACCATATAGGCACAAGGCATTTAAATCAATGTTGTGTGTATTTGAAAAAGCCAATGCTATTATACCATTAAATATATTCAAAATACAATCACTTTTTTCAAATTTTGTTCAAAAAAAAGAAAAATTTTGAAAAAAATCTAATAAGTAAAACCTATTAGATTATATTTTTATGCAACATATGGATCTTCTTCTGTACCAGTACCTTTAGTGTAATTGATATTATCACTTAAATTAATAACTAATCTTAAACCAGATTCATTTGATGCTTGTGAAGTTATAAATTCTCCTCCAGAAAACTTATATGCTCTATGTGTATTAGATGCATCAGCATTTAAAGACCAAGTTGATTTTGTATACTCAGCTAAATAATTATAATTTGTACAAGAAGCATCTGTAGCAAGTTTACAGTTTGGATCTAAACTAGCAACCATATATTCATTTACTTGCATTAAACCAATAGGTCTAGGTTCGGTAACAACAGAACATTCAACACTGCCAGAATTGTCTGGTTCATCTAAATATCTCTTACCTATGCATAAATTTTTAGAAACAATTTGGGCTTTAGTTGTATCATTAAACATATCCATATTATTATATATGTTATCTAGTCCATCTTTAAGCCTACTTTTTTCAAAATCATTTATACCTGTATCATCTTGTCTGTCAATATTATATCTATCATCCCAGTATCCTGTATAGACAATATCATCTTCCAAAAGTCTTAAAGAGCCATCATTATTAATTCTTATAATGCGCCATAATTTACCGGCGAAACTTACATAATTGTTAATTTTTTCGCCACGGAAAACAAGATTCTCACCTATTTCATATAGACCATCAGAACTAGTTGTAATAGGATTATCATTTTTAATTTGTTCAGATAAACTTACTGTTTGATACTTTTCACCACAATCTAAATGAGGTGTATATAGATAATACTCTCTATTTTTTTGAACAGTAACATATCCTGTGCATGATAAACTGCTACCAAGCATTTTATCTAAAGATTTCATATTTTTAGCATCAACTAAACTAGATACATCAACTGTTACTTTCATGCCATCAATACTAGGTAATTGTTCTTGTCTATTTTTGTAATATTCTTTTGCCGCTGAAACCATTTTGTTTTCAACTTCTTTATATGAATATTTTCTACTTTTAAATAGACTTGCAATTCCTATAAAAATAAAAATAAAGATAACTATAACCATAAAAATAACTAAATACAACATAAGTCTTCCTGTTGTTCCTGAAAACATATTTTTAAAGGTATTTCTTAACTTTTTCATATTTACCTCCAACCATAATTATAACAAAAATAAAGTATTTATACAATATTTTGTCTTAAATGCTCATTAATTCATTTTCTTTTTGTTTAAGTTTGTCGTCTACGACTTTATTATATTTGTTGATAAGTTCTTGTACATCATCATTACCTGATTTAATTTCATCTTCGGTAAGTTCTAGTTTTTTAATATCATTATTTGCATCTTGTCTTATATTACGAAGCGCAATTTTACAATCTTCAGCAATCGTTTTTACTTGTTTAACATATTCTTTACGAGTATCTTCTGTTAAAGCAGGAATGTTTAAAATAATTGTTTCCCCATTATTATTAGGAGTAAGTCCAATATTAGCGGCATAAATACCTTTTTCAATAGCACTCAAGCATGATTTATCAAAAGGTTTAATACATAACTGTCTTGCTTCTGGTATAGATATATTAGCAAGTTGCTTAAGTGGTGTATCTGTACCATAATATGATACCATAACCCCATCTAATATGGTAGGATTAGCCCTACCCGCTCTTACATTTGCGAATCTTTTTTCCATATTTTCAATCGAAGAAAGCATTTTTTCTTCTACACTATCTAAAATTTCTTTCACCTTTATCACCTATCTATATTTTATATAATTATTGATTTTTAGTCAATAATTAAAAGAAATTTGTTAAGAAAATATTAAGTTTATAAATATTATAACTTTTAGTCATTTTCTATTAATGGCTCAATTATTTACAAAACAAAAACATCTGATTTCAATCGGTGATGAATTCAGATGTTTAACTAAATAATAGATACATTTGCTTATTTGATATCAAACATATTTATTTTATAAGTTTTCATTTATCCAATTAATTTTAATCCATGATTATTTATTTAGGATGGCATCTACAGGTTTCATCTTAGAAATTCTCATAATTGGTAAAATACTAGATATAGTTGTAACCACAAATACTAAAAGATAAATAACAACAAATTGCCTAATAGTAACTAAAAATGGTGTTGACATTATACTCACTTTGGTCATTATAAAATTATTAATAAAATTAGTTACAACCACTAATAGAATCGAAGCAATTGTACCAGCTATGAAAGATAAAATAATTCCTTCCCATATAAATATTTTTGAAACATCGGCACTACTAGCCCCCAAGGCTCTAAGGATTCCTATTTCTTTTTTACGATAATTAATACTTGTAACAATAAAGTTTCCAATTAAAATAATTGTAAAAGCTAAGAAAACTAATCCTATAACAAAAGCAATTTTTTTCAATATTTTAAACAATACTGCTTCATCTTCAAATTTCGAACTATAAGTCGTTTTGATTGCAAATTCAGAGTTTGAAAACTTCTTCATCACTTTTTTAAATTCGCTTTCTTTAGTCATAGGATATAAAATACTTACTCTTTCAAAAGAATTTTGTTTATATTGATTTAATAAATCAGCTGAAAAATAATTATTATAATAACCATCTTGATCATCATAAACACCAATAATAATTAAATCATTATATTCGTTATATAAATCAACCTTTTCACCATACATACCATAATAAATTTTTAAACTAGCCTTATTTCCAATAACATTTAATTCCCTAACATAATTTTCAAAAAATTTTCTTTCTAAAGTGTTATCATCTTCATAAGGATTTCGGTTTCGATATTCGTAATAAGCTTCATAATATTCTGTACTATCAGATATTTGATTAATATTTAAAATAACTTCATTTTCTTTTAAAGAATCGGTTTCTTTCCATTCATGTCCATCAAAGTATTCTATTTTCTTATTTAAAACTTTTTGTTCAGTATATATATATTCACTATAAGGTTTAACATTTTCAATGGAAAAATCTGCTACATAATGAAATTTTAAAACTTCATTATCATCTGTTTCAATACTATCAAAAAAGTCTTTTGATACATATATTTTATTAGCTATATTATTTTTATTATAACTTACTTCATCATAATTAATAATACCAACGATTTTAACTTTTCCAAGGTCTCCAAAATAATATGTATAATCAGTGTTTATTATTTCATCATATGTTTTGGGTTCAAAAAGATTAGATTTTTTAAATTCATTTTCTGTAACTGTTTCATGAACTTCAATACCATTTTCAAGGATTTTGTCAGCAATATTGTTAGATATGATTATTTCGTTTCCTTGTGGCATACTTTTGCCTGTGATATTTTCCTTTAATAGTTGTTTTACATCATTAATAACAACTAACTCAGCATAATCATCACTTGAATAACTATTTACTTCATAATTAAGATGTAAAATACGACTTGGCAAACTATCACTATAGGGCATACCATAAAATCTATAAACTTCAAAACCTTCACCATTTATGTCTTTTATTTTTTCCATAGCTTCATCATCTATAGTTAATAACAATTTAGGCATATAATCATCATTAGATATATGATAATTTTCAATTTGAACAAACTCTTCATTTTCTTTAGCTAATTTTTTAGCTTGTTCTCTATCAGCACTATAATCTGATAAAGTATCTGTACAACTTAAAAATCCTAAAGTTATAATGGTAAGAAAAATAGTGAAAAATAATTTTATTTTTTTATGTCTTAAACTACCTATTCCAAGTTTAAATCCTCTTTTTAAAGGAAGATGTGATTTAAATATTTTATAGGTATTTTTGCTTTCTTTATAGGTTACTTCTTTTGTATCTTTGATGACTTTACCATCTTTTATTTCAATAATTCTATCTCCATATTTGTTTGCGAATTCTTCATCATGTGAAACAATGATAACCAATTTTTCTTTGGATATTTCTTTTAAAAGGTTCATAACCTCTTTTCCTGTTTCACTATCTAAATTACCAGTTGGTTCATCAGCCAAAATAATTTTAGGATTTTTTATTAATGCTCTAGCAATAGCTACTCTTTGTTTTTGACCACCTGATAATTCGTTTATTTTACGGAATTTTAAGTTTTTAAGATCTAGTTTTTCAAGCAATTCATCTATTTTGGCATCATCGACACTTTGATGTTGTAATTCGAGGGCTAAAGAAATATTTTCATAAACATCATAATCTTCTAAAATATTAAATTCTTGAAAAATAAATCCAATATAAGTATTTCGGTAAGAATCAAAGTCGGCCTGAGTAAAATCTTTACTACTTTTACCGAGAATAATCATTTCTCCTTCATCGTATTTATCAAGACCACCTAAAATATTAAGTAATGTTGATTTACCTGAACCACTTTTACCTAATATAAAAGTCATACCACTACTTTCAAATTGTAATGATACATTATCTAAAGCTTTTGTTTTTCGGCCTTTTTTTGATTTATAATTCTTGACAATGTTTTTTAATTCTATCATAAACATTAACTCCTTTGCTAAAGTATATCATATAAAAAAAATTTCTACAATAAGCCTTATAACTTTATATAATAATTATAGGATTTTCTTAACAATATACGAAAAAAGAATATTTTTTATAAATATTCCCTTATTTTTTTAAATTCACTACCTGATTCTAAATCAGTTTTCGAAAGTTCTTCAAATAATTTCTTTTGATCTCTTGATAACTTTTTAGGGATAACAATTTTTAATACTACATACATATCACCCTTACGGCCTGTATTAACATCTTCGACGCCCTTACCTTTTAAACGTTGTTTGTCATTTGTTTCAGAGCCTTCTGGAATTGTTAAAGTTACGGTTCCATAAATGGTTGGAATATCCTTTTTACATCCTAAAATAGCCTCAGTTACAGTAATTGGTAAAGTTAAATATATATCATTATCATCTCTTTCAAAAAGAGGATGATTTTTGACATTAAATTCTAAATAAACATCACCATTTGGTCCGCCATTAACACCGGCTTCACCTTTACCAGATAATCTTAACTGATTGCCAGTATTAACACCGGCTGGGATTTTTACTTCAAGATCTTTATTGACCTTGATTTTTCCAGTACCACGGCACTTTTTACACGTCTCTTTAAATGATCTACCATTTCCATGACAAGTTGGACATGTCGTTTTAGTCATAAAGGCACCAAATAAAGTACGTTGTTCGGCTGTTACACTACCACTACCATGACAAGTTGGACACACACTTTCATCGTATCCTCCCTTACCATTACATTCAGGGCAATTTTCACTAGTATTTATATTAATAGTTTTTTTACAGCCAAAGACAGCTTCCTCAAAAGTTAAATTAATTCTTAAGATGGAATCATTACCCTTACGAGCCCTATTTGATGATCCCCTTCCTCCAAAGAAAGAACTTCCACCAAATAAATCTCCAAAAATATCTGAAAAATCAAACCCAGAAAAGTCAAAACCTCCTGCACCACCTGTGGCACCTTGAAAAGCAGCATGACCATACTGATCGTATTGTGCTCTTTTCGTAGGATCAGATAAAACAGAATATGCTTCTTGAGCTTCTTTAAATTTTTCAGGAGCATCAGGCGACTTATTAATATCTGGATGATACTTCTTAGCCATTTGCCTAAAGGCTGCTTTTATTTCATCATCACTAGCATTTTTACTAACGCCTAAAACCTCATAATAATCTCTTTTCTCCATACAGCATCACCTCTTAACTATTATAAGTTTCTTTGAACTCCTTTAGTATATCATCAAACATCTTTATAGCTGATACAATGACATCAGGACTTGTCATATCAACACCCGCTACTTTCAACTCTTCAAGTGGTTCCATAGAGCCCCCTAATGTTAAAAAGCGCAAATACTTTTCCGTAGCCTGTGGTACTTTAGCTAAAATATTATTAACGATATAGCAAGCAGCTGAAAGACCAGTTGCATATTTATAAACATAGAAATTGTAATAAAAATGTGGTATTCTTTCCCATTCATATCTAATTTCATCATCGACAACAACACTTGTTCCAAAATATTTTTTATTCAAAGCATAATATATATCACATAAATTTTTAGCCGTTAATATTTCACCTTTTTCATGTCTATCATATATATCTTTTTCAAATTCAGCAAACATTGTTTGACGATAAATAGTAGCCTTAAATAAATCAAGTAAATTGTTTAAAATAATTAGTTTTTGGGATTTATCACTTGTTTTCTTTAACATACTTTTAGCAAGTAATAATTCATTTACCGTCGATGCAACTTCGGCTACAAAAATTTTATAACTACTATTTTGATATGATTGATTTTTTCGTGAATAAAAACTATGCATTGAATGACCTAATTCATGAGCAAGAGTTGAAACATCATTAAGTGTTCCTTCAAAATTTAGAAGAACATAAGGATAAGTATCGTAGCACCCTCCAGAATAAGCGCCACCTCTTTTACCTTTATTGTTATATATATCGATCCACTTTTGACTAAAGGCTTGCTTTAAATCATTTATATATTCATCTCCAAAAACACTTAAGGCATCCATAACTAATTCTTTAGCCTCTTCAAAAGTATATTCTTTAGGTTTTTCATTAACAATTGATACATAAGTATCATAAAGATGCATTTCAGAAAGACCTAAAGCTTGTTTTTTAAAATCGTAATACTTAAATAATGAAGATAAATTATCTGAAACTGTTTTAATTAAATTATTGTATACTTCTAGACTGATATTATCAGCAAATAAAGACGCTTCCATAGCACTATGATACCCTCTTATCTTAGCGATACTTGTATTTGCTTCAATATCACCTGTTAATGTGGAAGTTATTGTATTTTCAAAATTTTTATATGTCTTATAAAGCGTTTCAAAAGCATCTTTTCTAACTCTTCGGTCATTTGATTTAATATACTTACTATAATTACTATCTGTAAGTTCTATTTTTTCACCATTTTCATCAACAATATCACCATGGACTAAATCAGTATCTGTTAAGGCTTCATAAGTTTTACTTGAACTACATAAACTTTTACTTAAACTAGAAAGAAGTTTTTCTTCTCTTTCAGATAAAGTATGCGTTTTATATCTAAATATTTCTTTTAATTCTATATCATAATCTTTTAATTTAGGATTTTCTTTATAAAAGGCTTCTATTTCACTAAAATTATGTTTTAATAAAGTAGGCTCTTTAAAAGAATCTATTTCTTCAAATTTTTGGTATAAATTTTCTACTTTACCATTCATATCTTGGTAAAGACTATTGGATGTATCAGAATCAAAATGCGAATGTGCATATGTATAAGCCTTTTCTAAATTTCTTGCAACATTATTTTCAAGTTCTAAAAATTCATATAAAGTATTGGCACTTTCCATCATATGGTCATTATATTTTTTTAATTCATTCATGGATTGTTCTATCTTTTTTATGTCATCTTCAAAAGCTGATACATCTTTATATATAACACTTAAATCCCACTTATATTCATTACTTATTTCTTCCCTTAATTTTTGCATTTTTTCTCCTATTAATAGAGAAGTTCTAGGTTAACTAGAACTCCATTTTATTTTTCTTCATATTCAGCATCTTTGATATTATCATCTTTTTTATCATCAGAAGATGTATTATCACTATTTTCATTTGCTTGATTATTTTTAGCTGCTTCTTCATAAACTTTGGTTGCAAAAGCCATAGCTGTTTCATTAAGTTTATCTTTTTTAGCTTTAATATCAGATAAATCATCTTTTTCTAAAGCTTCTTTCAATTCTTTGATTTGCTCTTCAGCTTTTTCTTTATCTTTAGCATCAATCTTATCTCCTAAGTCTTTGATAGCTTTTTCTGTTGCAAAGATAACTTGTTCACCTTCATTTTTAGCATCCGCTAAATCTTTTCTTTTTTCATCGGCTTCTTTGTTAGCCTCAGCCTCTTTAACCATCTTGTCAATTTCTTCATCACTAAGGTTAGTTGAAGCTGTAATCGTGATAGATTGTTCCTTATTTGTTCCTAAATCTTTAGCCTTAACGTTAACAATCCCATTAGCGTCGATATCAAATGAAACTTCAATTTGTGGAACACCTCTTGGAGCTGGTGGAATATTTGTAAGTTGAAATCTTCCAAGAGTTTTATTATCAGCGGCCATTGGTCTTTCACCTTGTAAGATATGAATATCTACAGCTGGCTGATTATCAGCTGCCGTTGAAAAGACTTGTGATTTACTTGTTGGAATAGTTGTATTTCTTGGAATTAAGACTGTACATACGCCACCAAGTGTTTCAATACCAAGTGAAAGTGGTGTAACATCAAGAAGAACGATATCATTAACTTCACCTGTTAAAACGGCTCCTTGGATAGCAGCACCCATAGCAACTACTTCATCAGGGTTTACACCTTTTGATGGTTCTTTACCAAGTTCTTTCTTAATTAATTCTTGAACCATAGGAATACGTGTTGATCCACCTACTAATAATATTTTATCAATATCACTAGCCTTTAAATTAGCCTCTTTTAAAGCATCTCTAACTGGTGTAAGTGTTGATTCAACTAAATCCCTAATTAAATCTTCAAATTTAGCCCTTGATAATGTCATATTTAAGTGAACTGGTCCATCACTATTTTGTGATAAGAATGGTAAAGAAATTTCGGTTGAAGCCATACCACTTAAATCCTTTTTAGCCTTTTCAGATGCTTCTTTTAATCTTTGCATAGCCATTTTATCTTTGGTTAAATCAATACCATTTTCTTTTTTAAATTCACTAACTAAATAGTCCATAATACGATTATCAAAATCGTCTCCACCTAATCTATTGTTACCACTAGTAGCAAGAACCTCAAATACACCTCCACCTATATCAAGGATAGAAACATCGAAAGTACCTCCACCTAAATCGTATACAAGAACTTTTTCATCTTTATCTTGTTTATCTAATCCATAAGCAAGAGCTGCAGCTGTTGGTTCGTTGATAATTCTTTTAACATCAAGTCCCGCAATTTTACCAGCATCTTTGGTAGCCTGTCTTTGTGAATCGTTAAAGTAAGCAGGAACAGTAATAACAGCTTCTGTTACTTTTTCGCCTAGGTAATCCTCAGCGGTTTTCTTTAAATCAGAAAGAATCATTGCACTTATTTCTTGAGGTGTATAATCCTTATTTGTTGCATCAATATGTCTTTTTTTATCTGTTCCCATATCTCTTTTAATAGAAACAACAGTATCTTTATTAGTCATAGCTTGATTTTTAGCCTTTTGACCAACAATAATACTATCACCTTTAAAAGCGACAACTGATGGAGTTGTTCTTAAGCCTTCAGCATTTGCAATAACAACTGCTTCTCCACCTTCATAATGACTTACACAACTATTAGTTGTACCTAAATCTATACCTATAACTTTACTCATATATAATCACCTTTCCTTTATTCAGAGACCTTTACCATTGCAGGTCTTATAACTCTATCTTTGAGTAAATATCCTTTTTGTAAAACTTCTAGTACCATACCAGGTTCGACCCCATCCCTATGTTCTGTCATAACCGCTTGATGGTATGTAGGATCAAATGGTTTATTAGCACCATCTATGGCTTTGACACCATATTTTTCAAGAATGTTTACTTGGTTGCAATAAATCATTTTAACCCCTGCTAAGAATTTAGAAACCTCATCTTCAAGATTATCATCATCCATTTTAATAGCCCTTTCAAGACTATCGATGGTTGGAAGAATATCTTTAACTAAATCTTCATGACAAAACTTTAATATTCTATTTGTTTCTTCTTCTTTACGTTTTTTAAAGTTAATACTTTCAGCTTTTTCTCTTAAAATTTGATCTTCTAAAATCTTAACTTTTTCTTCTAATTCTTTTATTCTTTTATGACTTTTATGTTTTTTATCATCTTCCATTTGATGTTTGTCTTTATCGCTTTGCAAGTTATCACTTTGACACTCGCAAGAGCA
>CANQDH010000011.1 GCA_947591565.1 uncultured Bacilli bacterium
CAAAGGATTCTTGGAAGAATGCAATGTCCAAAATGTAAAAAAATTTATAATAATGCATCTTTAGACTTAAAGCCCATTCAAGATGGTATCTGTGATACCTGTCATATCTCTTTAGTTAAAAGAGAAGATGATAATGAACAAACTATTAGAAATCGTTTTAAAGAATATTTAAAACATACGAAACCCCTTATAAATTATTATGAGGATAAACACTTGTTATACCATGTTGATGGCAGGCAAGATATGAAAGAAGTTTTTAAAGCGATTGAAGGAATAATAGGAAGTGAACCAAATGATTAGTATTAAGAGTGAAAGAGAAATTGAACTTTTAAAAGTAGCTGGTGATATTGTAGGTCAAACACATAATTTCTTAAAACCATACATAAAACCAGGTATTACGACAAAAGAACTTGATGATTTAGCCTATCATTTTATACTAGATCATGATGCAACCCCATCTTTTAAAGGATATGATGGTTTTCCGGCAACGATATGTGCATCTATTAATGATGAAGTTGTACACGGGATACCAGGAAATAGAAAATTAAAAGAAGGCGATATTATCTCTATTGATATTGGAGCTTGTTATAAAGGCTATCATGGAGATTCTGCTTGGACTTATCCTGTAGGTAAAATAAGTAAAAATAAAGAAAATTTATTAAAATGGACAGAAGAATCTTTATTTGAAGGATTAAAAGCTATAAAACATGGTGCAAGAATTGGCGATATAGGATATAATATTGAAACATCCGCCAGCAAACATCATTTAGGTGTTGTAAAAGAACTTGTAGGCCATGGCGTTGGAACAGATGTCCATGAGGAACCTGATGTTCCCAATTATGGCAAAAAGAATACAGGAATTGTATTAAAGTCAGGAATGGTTATAGCTGTTGAACCTATGCTTAATTTAGGAACAGCTGATGTATGTATGCTAGATGATGGATGGACTGTTGTTACAGATGATGGACGACCATCTGCTCATTTCGAACATACGGTACTCGTTACTGATGATGGTTATATAATCTTGACGAAGAGGTGATAATATGCCAAAAAAACAAATAACAAAAAAAACTTTTACGGACGAAAAGCCTAAAAAAACAAACGCTATCGAAGTAAAAGGAAAAGTAACAGATGTTTTACCAGGTGGTAAATATCGTGTTGAACTTGAAAATAAACATACTGTAGTAGCCCATGTTTCTGGTAAAATCCGAATGAACTATATTCGCATTTTACCAGGTGATACAGTAACGATAGAATTATCGGAATATGATTTAACACAGGGGCGCATAACCTATAGAAATTAGTAGGAGGGATTTTATGAAAATTAGACCATCAGTTAAAAAAATGTGTGATAAATGTAAAATCATTAAACGTAAGGGAAAAGTATTTGTCATTTGTACTAACCCTAAACATAAGCAAAGACAAGGTTAAGAGGAGGTGCTTAAATGGTACGTGTTAAAGGTGTAGATATACCAAATAATAAAAGAATTGAAATCGCATTAACTTATATATATGGTATAGGAAGAAATTTATCAAATAAAATTTTAAAAGATGCAAAAGTCGATATTAACAAAAGAGCTAACGAATTAACGAATGATGAATTAGGTCGTATTCGTGATGAAATCGCAAAATATACAACTGAAGGTGATTTAAGACGTGAAATCAGTATGAATATTAAAACCCAAATGGAAATTAATTCATATAGAGGAACTCGTCATAAAAAAGGATTACCTGTTAGAGGTCAAAGAACAAACCGCAATGCTAGAACTCGTAAGGGTAAAGGCAAAGTAGTTGCTAATAAGAAAAAATAGTCTTTAGGTAAAAAAAGGAGGTTATAATAATGGCTTATAAAGCAAGAAAACGTAAAGTTAAGAAGAATGTTCCAGAAGGAAAGGCTTATATTAATTCAACATTTAATAATACAATTGTTACTTTAAGTGATTTAGAAGGTAATGCTATAAGCTGGGCTTCAGCTGGAACTTTAGGTTTTAAAGGTAGTAAAAAATCTACTCCATTTGCTGCAGGTATGGCTGCAGAAGCTGCAGGAAAAGCTGCTTTTGAAATGGGAATGAAAAAGGTATCAGTTTTTGTTAAAGGATTAGGTTCTGGTAGAGAAACTGCTATACGTTCATTACAAACGGCTGGACTAGAGATTACTGCAATAACAGATGTTACACCTATTCCACATAATGGATGTCGTCCACCAAAACGTCCTCGTGGATAAAAGAAAAGGAGTGTATAAGAATGTTAAATTTTGATAAACCAACATATAAAATAACAGAATATGTCGAAAGTAATAATTATGGAAAATTTGAATTAGAACCACTTGAAAGAGGATTTGGTACAACAATTGGTAATGCCCTTAGAAGAACGATGCTAAATAGTATGCCAGGAACAGCTATTGTAGCTATGAAAATTGATGGTGTTATGCACGAATTTCAAACAATTGATGGTATTCGTGAAGATGTTACATCTATCGTTCTTAATTTAAAAAGTGTTGTTCTTAAAAATCATACTGAAGAAGAACAAATACTTAAATTACATGCTGATACTGAAGGTGTCGTAACAGCATCTCAATTTGAAGGAAATCCAAATGTTGAAGTAGTTAATCCAGATCAAGTTATTGCAACTTTAGCTAAAGGTGGTAAACTTGATATGGAAGTAATTGTTGCAAATGGAAGAGGATATGTTCCATCAAATGATAACAAAAAATATATTCAAGGAAAACCACTTGGATTTATACCTATTGATGCTCTATACTCTCCTATTGAGAGAATTAGCTACGAAGTAGATAGTGCTCGTGTAGGACAAGATAATACTTATGATAAACTTATTATGAATGTTTATACTAATGGGGCTCTTAAGCCAGAAGAAGCTATGGCTTTATCTGCTAAAATCTTAATTGAACATTTAAATATTGTAACAAATTTAAATGAAATTGCTGATACAACAGGAATTATGAATGCTAAACAAGAAGATACAAAACAGAAAAAATTAGAAACACCTATTGATGACTTAGACTTCTCTGTTAGAGCTTATAATTGCTTAAAAAGAGCTGGTGTTAATACTTTAGGAGACTTAACTGAAAAAACGGAATTAGAAATGATGAAAATTCGTAATTTAGGTAAAAAGTCTTTAAAAGAAGTAATTGATAAAATTAAAGATATGGGTCTTAAATTCCGTGAGGAAGATTAATAGTTAGGAGGAATACTATGTACAGGAAATTAGGTCGTACAAATAAACATAGAAGAAGTATGCTAGCTAACTTAACTAAAGATTTAATCATGAATGAAAGAATTGAAACAACCGAAACAAGAGCTAAAGAAGTTCGTAAATTTGTTGATAAAATGATTTCTTATGGTAAAGATGGATCATTAGTAGCAAGAAGAAAAGCATTAGCATTCTTACATAACGATGCTGAAGTTGTTAAAAAAGTTTTTGATGATTTAGCCAAGCGTTATGAAAATAGAAATGGTGGATATACAAGAATTTTAAAATTAGATGAACGTAGAGGCGACGATGCGTTAGTTGTTATTTTAGAATTAGTAGAGGGAGAATAATTCCTCTTTTTTTTTAATTTTATTAATTCATCTTGTCAATAGTTTATTTTTAGTGTATACTAATTAATAGTGGGAGAGTGTTTCTATGTTAGAGATTTTAAGTGATAATTATTGTGTTGGAATATTGGGAGATGGTAATGGTATACCTGGTGCTGTAGGTGATATTATCCATTATATTTTCCTTGGAATTAAAATCGTTGTACCTATTTTATTAATTATTTTTGGTATGTTAGATTTAGGAAAAGCTATAACGGCTAAAAAAGAAGAAGATATTAAAAAATATCAAGGTAGTGTTATTAAAAAACTAATATTAGGTATTTTAGTCTTTTTAGTAGCTATTATCGTTGAATTTGTTTTAGGTTTTGTTGAACCAAATAGTGGAGATAGTGATGAATCACCTGTTAAATGTGCTCTTGAAATTATAAGAGGACATAGTAGTAGTGGACATAATGTTACAAAACATTAAGGAAGTGTAATTATGAAGAAAAAAATATTAATATTTATAGTTTTTATTAGTGCTTTTTTGTGTTTTGGAATGAACGCTAAAGCAGATATGGTTTGTAGTTATATTTTGTCAGATGATAGTGAATATACTCGTTATGATATGTCTTTTGACCCTTATGTTATGTTTTATAACTATTTACTGTATAAAAAAAATGGGTCTCAAGCATTAACACCAGATGATTTAACCGCTACGCAAACAAAAATTAATAATTTTATATCTTATCTTATTAAACTTAAATATAATCGAGAAGTAAATAGCAGTGCCGTACGTAAAATAACTTTACAATTAACTATTAATGGTACAGCTGTAACAAAATTTAACTCCTTTGTAGATGTTAACAGTGGTTCTGGGTGGTTTGCACTAAATGATTTTGAAATGTCAGGTAATTATTTTGATGATGTGTCTGCTCCACAAGTACCTAATCCTGGAAAATGCCCTGACTTGCTGTTCGTAAAGCCAAGTAATATGAAAACATCGTATTCAAATGTTCCATATTTGATACCTGCTACATATAGCTATTTTAATGGTGATTTTTCACACTTTTATAATTCAATTAATTTCCCAACTGATGATCGTGTTTATTTGATTGGAATTAGTACAAGTACTGCTTTTAAATCCTATTATGATAATTTTAAGTGTATTTTGGATGGGCTTTATGAAGAAAATGGGGCGAACGTCGATACTAGATTTGCTTCACTATCAAAAATTGAAGAATTAGCAAATTCTTTCGACCGTGGTACTGGATTTTATGCCAAGATTGACAGAATAATAGAAAACAATGATAGTCAATATAGTAGTGATATGATCGATGTACTTGGGATTATCTTTGAACGATATAACGATTCGACTATTTTAGATATTAAAAAAACTTTAAGTAACAGTTTGAAAACTGAAGCCATAGAAACTTGCTTTAAAGGTAAAGGTAACAGTTCACTAGCGTGGCTTAAAGCAAATGCCTCTAATAGTACCATAAGACATGCATTTTTATTGAAATACATTTTGGATGGAATTACACCAGATAATATAGGTGGAGTTAGAGAAGCCTTAAGTAATTATAAATTCGAAACTGATTTAAATGAGTGGACAGGCTGCACTAATAATTGCCAAAACGCAGCTGAACCAGATGATTGCTATAATTCTTGTGATAAAGATCATCCATACGCAGTATGTGAAATTGAAAAAGACCCTCAATATAAAAGTTGTCTAAGTGAATGCAAAGCTAGTGATAATTCATGCATACAAAATTGTGAAGCAATAAAAGCTCCATGTTCCATTAATTGTGATAATTTAGTTTCTAATCACCCAAATACTTCAGAGAAAAAATTATATGATGAAATTGCTTCATCTAATGATTGTA
Source organism: uncultured Bacilli bacterium (assembly GCA_947591565.1). Lineage (GTDB taxonomy): Bacteria > Bacillota_I > Bacilli_A > RF39 > UBA660 > UMGS1045. The sequence continues at coordinate 5,423 of CANQDH010000011.1, forward strand.
CTAATTTAGCATCTTCAGATGACGAAGTAGAATGTATCAAATTAACTTGTGAAGAAATGATGTCTGATGAAAAATATTTAAATGATAATTCCAATTCACTTGTTAATGATTATAATGATATGAAAAATGGTACTACAGCTGCACAACAAGCAATGGATCATTTATTAAATAGTATAAAAGATTCGATGATACAACATGGTGGTATTGAAATCGATGATAACGATATATGTAATATATTAAAAGATATTGAAGCCTATAAGAGAGCCGCTTTACTTATTATTGCTATTGGTGGACCTATTTTAGTAATTATTTTAACAGGCTATGATGCTATCACAATGATTGCATCATCAAAGGATGAAGATAATAAAAAATTCTTTAAACGATTAAAAATTAGATTAATTTTAATTGCTGTTTTAATATTAGTTCCAGTAATTATTAATTGGTTACTAGAAATTTTTGAAATTCATTCTTGTAATTAGATAAAAAATGAGGAGGTGAACATATGGATGGGGGAGCTAATGTATTTGCTGATATTGCTAGAAGTTTTTTAAGCTTACTAGATAGGATGGTATATTTTTTTATTGATTTATTAATTTCATTATTTGATTCACTTGCATCAATAAGAATATTTGGAAATGATGCAATAGCCACTTTAACAACACGAATCTATGCTTTAATTGCAATTATAATGATATTTAAAGTATCTTTTTCAATTATACAATATATCATAAATCCTGATAATTTTAGCGACAAAGAAAGAGGATTTGGTAAAACAATTAGAAATGTAATTTTAACTTTGGTAGCTTTAGTAATTACTCCATATATATTCAATTTAGCATATAACATTCAAAATTATGCTACACAGCATCAACTTGTTGAAAAGATTATACTTGGAGTTAACAATACAACGGCTGAAAAACAAAGAAACAGTAAAAATGAATTTGCTCTAAGAATACTAAATATTTTTGTACAGCCTAATATAACTGAAATTAAAGAATTCTCATACAAGAATAATAGATATTATTGTATGGAGAATGATAGGGATAATCCGATGTTCAACGATTTAGGTGAATATAATGAAGGATTTGGTGATTGTTTGTGGCACCTAGATGGTAATCAGGATGGAAAAAATTATCAGTATAATGGAAAAACATATGATGCTGATGATTCAATATATAATTTAGTTTGGGAATCTAATGATTATGCAATTCTTTTAGACATGGTTGATGATCGATACAATATTAATAATACAATTTATTTATTTGATTATAAATTTTTGATTTCAACAGCTGTTGGTGTTTTTGTACTAATAATGTATTTGAACTTTTGTATTGATTTGGCTATAAGATCAGTAAAATTTGCTTTTTTGCAATTAATTGCTCCTATACCAATCATATCAATGATTGATCCAAAATCGTCAAAAAGTGGACCGATGAGCAAGTGGCTAAATGTTTGCTTTAGTACGTATATTGGATTATTTATAAGAATTGCTGCTGTTAGTTTCGTCATTGTTGTTATTAACATAGTTTTTTCATCAAGTGTACTTACAACTAACGGAACACAGATTAATGATTTTATTAAGCTTGTTATTGTTTTAGGTGCATTGTTGTTTGCAAAAGATTTACCAAAATTATTATCAGATATCATTGGAGTTAATTTTGGTGGTGAATTTAAGTTAAATCCACTTCTAAGAATTCCAGGAGGAAGAGCTGCATTAAATGCCGGAAGAACCCTTGCTGGAGCTACAACAGCAGGTTTAATTGGAGGTATTGCTGGAGGTATTGCTGCCAATAATGCCCATAGACAATTGGGACATAGTGGTGGTTTAACTACAGGTGGAACAATTCGTGGTGCTTTACAGGGTATAGGCTCAGGATTTGCTGGAGGAATTAAAAATCATGGTCAGCACTTTGTACAAGCTGGTGCAACAGCTGCTAAGGCACAATCAACTAGAGTAAGAGAAAATGATGGATTAACTTTTGGCCAAAGAACTAGAAAATTTTTTGGAAATGCTGTTGGTGTAAATACTGAGGATATGGATAAATCAGCAGAATATCAAAGAAGCCTAAATAGAGGGCAAAAATTATATGAGGATTATATGAAACCTGACAGCAATGGTGATTTGAAACCTGATTATGCAGCCATGTTTGGAAATGATACAGATTTTGCCAACACTGTAATATCATTCGAAAGAGCAAAGCAAAATAAGATAATGGCAGAAGCTTATTTAGAGGATCTAAAACGTAGAAGTACTCATGATCCAAACAGCGTATCTCAAGATGAAATGGCTAAAGCAGACAAAGCCGTTGCTACATATAAACAGAATTTAAAAATAATGCAAGATGAAATAGACAATAAAAAAGGTACTCACATGGCATCTTATAAGAAATATACTGATTTTAAGACATATAAAGATCATTATGAAGCTATGAATAGTGGAGTGTATTCACCACCAAGCGGATCTATATCAAATGGTGCTACACCAAGTGGATCTGCGCCAAGCGGTTCTACCTCAAGTGGACCTGCTCCAAGTAGCCATTCATCAAGTTCAACTATTGATTATAGTTCAATAAATATGGGACCTATGTCAAATGCTGAAATAAATTATAGTTCAATAGATATGAGTGAACCATCAAGTGGAACTACATCAAGTAGACCTGCACCAAGTAGCTCTTCATCAAGTTCAACTATAGATTATGGTTCAATAGATATGGGTTCACCATCAAGTACAATAGTAACAAACGGAACATCTCATACAAGTGTTTCTAGTCAAAGTAATAACACAACAGGAACAACACCAAGTGGAACTACATCAAGTACAATAGTAACAAACGGAACATCTCATACAAGTGTTTCTAGTCAAAGTAATAACACAACAGGAACAACACCAAGTGGAACTACATCAAGTACAATAGTAACAAACGGAACATCTCATACAAATGTTTCTGGTCAGAATAATAATAACAATAATCGAAGATAAAAAGGGTGTGATATTATGATAAATAATGGTTATTTAATACCTGCAAATGCTAAAAAATCAATGTTAATATTTGGATTATTTAATACACTAGATTTAATTATATTTGGATCTGGTATAGGGCTAACATTAATACTACTATTTACTTTACCAATCGAACAGTTAGTTGTTGCTATTGCAGCACTATCGCCAGCTCTAATTACAGGTTTTCTTGTGTTTCCTATTCCAAATTACCATAATAGTTTAAGATTTTTTATAAGTTTGTATCATTACTTAACTGATAGACAAAAATTTATATGGAAGGGTTGGTGTTGTCACGATGGCGAAGACGAAAAGTAAATATACAGAAGATTTTATACCTGTAAATAATATTTCAAATGGTATGATTATACTTGATAATAAAGAAAAAGTTACAGGTATAAAAATAATGCCTAAAAACATCTTTATATTAGATCAAGATACACAAAATGCTGTCATATATAATTTAAAAAATGTTTATAATATGATTGATTATGAATTTTGGGTAATAGTTGCTGATAGACCAGTAGATATACATGTATATTTATCTAACTTACAAGCACTTTATAATGATATAACTAGTCAAACTAGAAGAAAACTTATTATTGAAGAAATAAATAAGGCTAATATGTTTGTTGCCAATAATGTAGTTGATACAGAATATTACTTGTTATTTAAAGAGAAAAAGGATGATATTATCAGTAAAAGAATTCGAAACTTGATTGCTAATTTCGCAGGTGCAGGATTACAAACACAACAAGTTTCTAATGACGATTTAAGAATGATTCTTGATAATTTCTTAAATGGAGGTCAAAATACGAATTTTGGGACGGTGATTGGATGAATATAAAGTCACAAATTGCTCCAAAGGGTTTACATTTTAGAAGTGCTGATTTTACTATAAGTGATAAAATCGCAACCATTTTAACTGTTGTATCATATCCTAAATTAATAGGACCAGGTTATTTGGCAACCTTAACAAGTATTTCAGGTGTAAAGGTTTGTATGAAACACTTGCCTCTTCCTTTTTCTACAATTAGAAAGATGCTTAATAAAGAAATCGCTGATTTAAAACAAAGATATCAAGAAGAAAATGATAAAACGATTCAAGAAAGAATTAGACAAGACTATGAATCTCTTGAAGTGTTTATTTCGCAACTTGCATCAACTCAAGCTAAAATATGGGATTTTCAAATGCACATTATGATTACTGCCGATTCACAAGATGAAATGGCGGCTAAGAAATTACAAATTAGAAGTTTCTTAGAATCAATGGAAATGCATGCTTTCCCTCTTAGATTTGAACAAGAATCTGTGTTTAAATCTATGCTTCCAATCTTCCCTAAACAAGGAATTGAAGATAGAATTGGAACGCCAATTCCTGCTCCAACCCTTGCAGCCATGTATCCATTTATTTTTGATAGTATCAAAGATCCTGGATTATCTATGCTTTTAGGTACAGACTTTTCAGGTGGTGTTATTTTATTTAATCAATTTTTATATCAAATAAAAAAAGAACATAATCGAAATAATGCCAATATGATTATTTTAGGTACATCTGGTAGTGGTAAATCTACAGCCGCTAAATTAATGATAAGATCACATTTAAGAAACAATTATCAAGTTGTTGTTATCGACCCTGAAGGTGAACTTGAGGGTATGACTAAACTATATGATGGTGACTTTATTGACCTTGGTAAAGGCGGAGAATTCGGAATGATTAATCCCCTTGAAGTTGTTGTTGATGCTGATGAAGATGAGATGAAAGAGGGACTTGGATATACTGTTTTAACAAGAACTATTCAATCCATTAAAGCCTTTTTAAAATATTATAATCCTGAAATTGAAGAAGATGTTTTAACGATGTTTAGTGAAATGGTTCAAGAAACATATAGAAGATTTGGTATGGGTTTTGATACTGATTTTACCAAATTTACATCAAAAGACTATCCAACAATTAAAGATGTATATGCAACAATAAAAGGTAAACTTTTATCAATGCCTGATCAAAGTCATGAAAAAGATGTTTTGGAAAGACTAGAACTTAAAATTAGACCTCTTACAAAAGAGTTAAAATATTATTTTGATGGTCATACGACTATTCATCCTAAAAGTGACTTTATTGTCTTTAATATTAGAGAACTTATGAATTCGGAAGAAAGTATTAGAAATGCCTTATTCTTTAATATATTAAAATATGCATGGAGCTTAACACTTGATAGAAATCATAATACAGTACTTACTGTAGATGAAGCTCATGTTTTACTTAGTGGTCATAATAGTTTAGGAGCAGACTTTTTAGCACAAATTCAAAGACGTGCAAGAAAATATAATACAGGAACCATTATAATTACACAACAACCAAGTGATTTCTGTGATCAAGCTGTTATAACACAAGGAAAGGCTATATTTGATAATGCTTCATACTATTTAGTTATGGGTCTTAAAAAACAAGCTGTTGAAGATTTGTCAAAATTAATTGATTTAAACGATAATGAAAAAGAAAGTATAAAAAAATATAGTCAAGGTGAAGCCTTATTTGTATGTGGTAACAGAAGAATGCGTATAAATGTTATTGCAACAGAACAAGAACTAGATTCATTTGGATCTGGAGGAGGTTTCTAACATAAGTAGGAGGTGGATTTGTGGATAATTATAATGATAACATTGATGAAAATGTTGAAATAGATGAAACAAATTCACCAAAACTTGGTAATGTTGTTCATAGCGCTGGTAATGCAGCAAAAAATACAGGAAAAGTTGTCAACACCTCTGGAAAGGCTGTGCAAGCTGGAGGAAAAGTTGTCGAAAATAGTGGAAAGTTAGTTGAAAAAGGTGGACAGTTAACTCAAAAGGCTGGTCAAGGTATCCAAAAAGGTGGAGATGCTTTGATTAATGCGGGGAATGCGGCTTCTTCTTCTGGTGTTGGAGCTATAGCAGGTGTACCTTTAACCATATTAGGTGGTTTAACTAAGGGAATAGGTGTTGCAACTGATGTTGCTGGAAAAGGCATGGAATATGGTGGTAAAGGAGTCGAGTATGCTGGGAAAGGCATCAATAAAACTGGACAAGGTATTAGTAATGTAGGACAGAAGACGCAAAATATTGGACAAAAAACGAGCCAAGCCACGACTCCAAGTCAAAGTGAAAAGGTACATTCTGTAGAAGATAGTATTGATAAAGCAGCTCAGACAACGAATAAAATCAAAAAAAATAAAACAATAATTATTATAGTATGTGCGTGCACTGTTCCAATCATAATTATGTTTGCATTTATGATGTTAACAGCTTTTGCTAGTTTGTCTGATAATGAAGCTTTTGCAAATTTTCCTAAATATGATGAAAGTATGTATAATAGTGCTACTTTGGGTATTGATTATGATTGTAATTTGACATCTATAACTATTTCACATGATTATTGTTCAGCAGGTCAAAGTTGTAGGGCACATAATGCAAATGATATATCTATTGCAAAAAGTTTACCATCCCCTAATATATATCCTTTATTAGAAGGAGAGGTTGTTAAAATTGTTAATTCTTGCATAAATGATTGTGAACGAGAGGTTGCCGAAGCATGGATTAATAAACAATCTGATGGTTCTGTAAATTGCAATTGTGGCGGACAATTCGGTAATCAGGTAGTAATTGAAAGTACTTATAATGGAAGAAAAATTTATGCAAGATATGCTCATATGGCTGCGGGAAGTGTAAAAGTATCGGTAGGTGATCATGTTACTTATAATACTATCTTGGGAGTTATGGGTACAACGGGAATGTCTACTGCTAGACACTTACATCTTGAGTTGCATTGGGATAGCCCTGATAATCCAAAATTTGAACCAACAGATATATTTACCGATAATGATGTTAAAGGAACAATATGTGGTAGAAGTGTAAGTAATCCTACTGATAATGAAGGTGAAGAAAACGATGAAAATACTGAAGTGGAGTAAATATTTGTGTCTATTAATGTTCTTGATATTAATTACAGGATGTAATATAAAATATGAATTGAATATTGATAGTGCAAGCGAAAATATTGACGTTACAAATATGGAGGTATTTCCAGAAAATGAACTAAATTATACACCTATTGGCCTTTTCTTTCAAGGATATACATATAATACATCACAAATTGATGATGATAAATATAAAGCTTCCATGCAATTTGGGAACTTAGAAAATTTAATGGAAAACTCCATTTTATTTTCTAAACTAGAAATGGACAAATTTATAAGTATCGATGATAAAACAGTATCTATTAATTTTCAAATTAGTGATGAAATTAAAAGATATATAGAATTATATGGACATCCAAATAATATAGAATTTTCTCTTTATATTCCATATCATGTTATGAGTAATAATGCAACAAGGGTAAGTAAAAATACTTATACGTGGATTATAAATGATTTAGAAAAAGATACTATTAATATATCTTTTGATATGTCCAAAACTCCTAATCAAAAAAATAAATTAATGGATATATATATAATTGTTGGTCTTTCTGCTATAATATTAGTTGTAATTATTTATCTTGTTATAAGAAATAAAAAAGCAAATGAAATTTAGGTGATGGTATTATGAAACTAAAATTAAGAATTAATTCTGATGATATTGGTAAATTATTACTTTTTGCCATTATCCTATTGTATTTCGTAGCAATTGCTGTTATTAATTTAGGAGCGTTTATTCATAATGAGAAAATACCTGGATTAAATCCATTACCTGCTTTTACAACTAGTTATTTTGCTCCAACCATGGTTTTTTATTTAATTGCTTTAATTGCTATTTTAACAAGTGTATCATCTTCTATCTTTGAACGTGAAAAAGGTGGACCTGGTTTAGTTATCGGTAAAAAAACGGAAACAGGTTATGCATCTTGGTTAAAAGAAAAAGAAATGAAAAAAGAATTAAAAAGAATATTACCTAGTGATGAAAAATCGGATTATGGAGGTATTCCCTTAATAAACAATGGTAAAGAATTATGGGTTGATAATGGTGAATATCATAATTTAATTATAGGTTCAACAGGTAGTGGTAAAACAGAAATGCTTGTCCAACCTATGGTTAAAATATTAGCTAAAAGTCATCAATCAATGATTATAACTGACCCTAAAGGTGAAATCTATGAAAAAAATGCTAATGAACTTAGGGAAAAAGGTTATAAAATAATTCTTTTAAATTTTCGTGATCCGCAAAAAGGAAATTGCTGGAATCCACTAGCTCTTCCTTATTCGTTATATAAACAAGGAAATCATGATAAGGCTAATGAGTTACTAGATGACCTTGCTATGAACATTCTTTACGATGAAAAAGCACAAAATGCTGATCCCTTTTGGGAAAAAACATCAGCTGATTACTTTGCTGGACTTGCTTTAGCTATTTTTGATGATGCTAAAGAAGAAGAAATAAATTTAAATACAATTAATTTAATGACAACTGTCGGTGAAGAAAAATTTCGCAATTCAACATATATGAAAGAATACTTTAGTTATAAAGATAAAGCTTCACCTGCATATGTAAATGTATCTAGTACCTTGATGGCTCCATCTGATACTAAAAGTAGTATTTTATCTGTTTTTAAACAAAAAATAAAATTATTTTCATCAAGAGAGAATTTATCAGAAATGCTTTCACATAGCGATTTTGAAATGAAAGATATTGGTAGGGAAAAAACCGCTGTCTTTATTGTTGTTCAAGATGAAAAGAAAACATATCATGCTTTAGTTACTATTTTTATTAAACAAGTTTATGAAACACTTATTGATGTTGCTCAAGAATCTGGTGGAAAATTGCCATTTAGAACCAATTTTATTCTAGATGAATTTGCCAATATGCCACCACTTAAAGATGTTACAACAATGGTAACAGCTGCCAGAAGTAGGGCCATTAGATTTAGTTTTATCATCCAAAACTTTGCCCAATTATATCAAGTTTATGGTAAAGAAAATGGTGAAACAATTAAAGGTAACTGTGGTAATATTGTTTATTTGATAAGTAGTGAACTTGCAGCTCTAGAAGAATTAAGTAAAATGTGTGGTGAAAAAAAGTCAAAAGAAAAAGAAAAAACTTCATCTACACCACTTGCAACCGTTAGTGATTTACAAAGACTTCCAAAATGGACTATTGTTGTTTTAAGAATTAGAAAAATGCCTTTTAAAACAAAACTTACACCAAACTTTATTTTAGAACAAAATAATGCTTGGGGTAGAAATTATGAAAAAGCTGAATATCCACTTAGAGAAAAACAAGAAATTCATTTATTTGATATTAAAAAATTTGTAGATGAAAAATCGCAGGAAAAATTTGAATCTATGTTTGGTGGAATGCCTGATATAAGTAAAAGTGCACCACCAATGTTTGGAGGTTTTCCTGATATGGGAAGTATTCCTCCTCTTTTCCCTAATTCGGTAAAACCACCAGTATTTAATGAAAATCCAAAAGATGGTCCTAATGGGCTTAATATTGATGATTTAGTAAAGAGAATTGATGCTAAAATTGCTGAATTAGAAGAAGAAGAAAAACTTGAAAAAGAGAAAAATGAAATAACTAGTGATTTTAAAGAAAATAAAATAATTGAAGAAAAAGTAGAAACAATTGAAGACAAAAATGAACAAAAACAATCAGTTACAAGTGATGAAGTTTCTGATGATCAATTTTTTGATGATTTCTTTAGTGATGATGAGTAAAAATATAAGTATGTTAAAGAATTATTACTGTTCTTTAACTTTTTTTAATTTTTTTCAACTTTTTTCCAAAATATAGGGGTATTCTTCAATTTTTCCTCGAATAATTATAGTAGAGGCTAATATTTAAAAAGCTTCTGTTAGAAGAGGAGGAAAATTTAATGAACGATTTAAAGAACAAATTAGACTTTATCTCTCTTAATAGAGATACCACATTTAAATACCTTTTTAAAAA
>CANQDH010000012.1 GCA_947591565.1 uncultured Bacilli bacterium
GGTGTTTCAACACTATCAAACTGCTGTATATGAGCAACATCTCTATATGTATTTGGATGATCATATAAATATTTAATACCATCTAAACTTTGCGTAAAGTTATATATACCCATAGATACAAGTTTTGATTGAAAATTCTTGCTTGAACTTTCTTCATCATTATCAAGCAATAAAATAATTTTATCTGCATCAAGTGAAATAGCGAGTTTTTGCAAATTCTCAATTTTTTTATAATTTTTAATTGCAGTAATATCAATTATCATTCTTTGAAAAAACATTGATTTAAATTGTTCAATAATCTCATCAGCACTAAATTCACCATTTAAGGTTTTTAAAGTTTCAATGCCGGTTGCTTGTACTATAGATGCAAGTTTATTAGCAATTGTAACATTCATATAATCACCTCCTAATCATCTCTAGATACTTGTGAGCGGAATGTAAATGTTTCACCATATAATGGGAATGAAAATCTATCATTTGTACCAAATATAGGTAATTCAAAATACATATATGTTTCTACGCCATAATGTTGATTACCTTGTTCATCTTCATATCTATATATGCAATAGTTAAAAAACTGATCTTTTTGAACCTCATAAGTTTTATACTTATCAGAATTTCTATTAGTACATGCTCTTCTAGAACCAGCACTTACCATATAACCCATGTTTTGTAATAAATCTCCAGCTTCATCACGAAAATTTTGATTATTTAAAACATTAGATGCACTATCATCATATTTGGCATATTTTTGAACTAAATTAACAAGTCCATTTCTTGCTTTAAAAGCTTTTGTATAACCTATGGAAGCAGAAAGAACAACAATAATTACAAGCAAAATGGTAACACAAATCATTAAGACCTGTGCACCACCAATTGATTCTCTCATACTTTAACACCCCTCTGCATTATCAAAGTGACCTTTAAATTGATAAATAGGATTTGTCCTTGTTGTAACAGGAAGTTTAATTGTTCCAACACCAAGTGGCAAATCAATAAAAATATATGTCGTAACAGTATACTTTATATATCTTCCATTTATAGTTTCACTATTATTGGCATCAGCTTTGGTATCCAAAGAGCAAGTAAGTTTGAAGTCATAATTAGGATTATAACACCTAGAATCATCTATACAATTATTATTTGAACTTTGTCTATAACCTAAAGATGATAAAACTCTATCTATATCTTGTGCAGAATTCTGATTATATCCTTCATATCTTTCAATAGATTCAATTATCTTACTATTAACTTTATAACCTTTATAATACATTACTGTTCCTGTTAAAAGAAAAGTAATAAGTAAGAAAAAAACTATAAAGATATTTAATAAAGATACCCCACCTACACTTGCTCTCATATATTCACCTTCTTAATTTTAATTATCACAGTTTAATGTAGCCATGTCTACTGCAGTATTATTATTCATGCATCGTCCACCTGTAAATTGAAATCCATTGTTAACGCAACAAGCTCTTCTTTGTGATTGTCTTACTAAACTTGTAATAATTGGTGTAGCTATTAAAGTAATAATACCAATTAAAACAACGGTAACAATTGTCATATTTGCTTCTCCTGTAGCTTCTTTCATCTATAATCACCCTCCTACTTTTAATTATCACAATTTAATGTGTTCATTTGTACTTGCGTAGTACCATTCATGCATCGTCCACCTGTAAATTGAAATCCATTATTAACGCAACAAGCCCTATTTCTTGATTGTTGTACTAAATTCGTTATAATTGGTGTAGCTATTAAAGTAATGATACCAATTAGAACAACCGTAACAATCGTCATATTTGCTTCTCCTGTAGCCTCCTTCATTAGATATCACCTCCACTTATCTAATAATATTATAACACAATTTTTTCTAAAATAAAGATACTATACACTTACTAGACATTTTTTATATTCCCATAAGCATAAACATTGCTGCAAATAAAATCATAATTGATAAACCACCTGTAACAAATAGCATACGCATAGTTTTACCTTCCATCTTTTCAAGACGATCTTTATATTTTTGTTCACGTGATTTATTTTGTAATGATGATACGTTTTTTGAAAACATAATTAATTGTTCTTGTTTATTTTCATTAGAACCTAAACTTAAACGATATAAAAGTCTCATCATACGCATAGCATCAGCAACTGGATATTCTTTAGCAAAATCCATATATGGATCAACTGAAGAATCACCCGCTTCAATACGCGAAATCATTCTTTCAAGACCAGGTTTAAAAATCTCTGGTGCTGTATCGATTGATTTTCTTAAAGCAACTGGGACAGTATAGTGCTGAATTAGAATTTCCAAACTCTTTAAATAATATGGAAGAACTCTATTGATATTATATAGATTTCTTTTATAATAATTAGATAGATTGATATAATTTAGTTTAAAAACAATAAATCCAATTATAAAAGACAATAATACATTAATAAAACTAAAATTCGAAATAAAGATAAAAAGCATCAACACAATTGCAAAAAACATAGCTTGTATTCTTTTATCGTATAATGCTTCTGGATCTGCATTAACACCATACTTAACAGAAACTAAAAACTTATAGTCATCTTCCATTAAAATTCTTGTATATGGACGCATATCTTTGACAAATTTATTTGTATCGATTAATTTTCTATATTCAAATACAAATACTATTATTATTATTACTAAAATAAATGCCATTATTCAGCCCCCACATCTTCATTATAATATTTTTCACCATTTAACAAGAAATAACTATTAATAAGTATGATACCATGTAATATTAAGACAACCCACCATGTATTTAAAAGAGCAATATACTGGTTATGACCTAATAAGAATTGCATCAACATAACAATTAAATACATTAAAAGACCAAATTGAATAAATTTTTTATGGAAAGATTGTCTATCAATTCTATCACGGTAAACGGCTTCAACAAGTGTATCTATATCAAGCTGCATATTTTCAAGGGCATCACTTGATCTTGATGAACCTTCATTAGTTATTTGTAAAAATAATTGGTGCATGTTTTTTACAATATAATAATCATATTTTTGATTCATGTATTCAATAGATTGTTCTATGGTACCATTTTCATAAGCCATAGTTATCATTAAATCAACATCGCTTCGAACAGGATCTTCAAGAATACCTGAATCTCTTACACCTTCTAGTGCTTTAACAAAGCTTTGTGTAGTTGCGAATTCCATAATAACATTGGTTGTATAAACTTGAATTTGTTCAAAGATAAATTCACTGAAAATTCTTTTTGAACGTAAATAAGTTAAATATGGAATAATGCATAAGACAAGAGCTATATAAATAAGCGATATAATGATATTATAAAAATATAAATATGTAATGATAAAAGCTAGAAAAGCAAATATGGCACCTTGTATTAAATATTGTTTAATGGTATAATCTTGCCCTAATTCTTTAACTTTTTGTCTTACTTTTTTATATGAGTATGGTGCATATTTATTATACGCATCGCCTACTTTTCCAGCTATATATTTATATGTCTTCATTCCTGAATTTTGATAATATATAACAATGAAAATGAGGATAAGTGCACATATTAGAAATACCCAAAATTCCATTTTATTACCTCCTTACTAAGACAATATTTCAATATTATTTAGGTTATTAGTATTTACATTACCTTGCCCTGTGAATATTTTTTCTGGTAAAACAACTCCTTGAACAAGTAAATAATCTCTTAAATATTTACTTGGTTCATTTCTAATAATTTTACCATCAGCAAGTTTTTTATAAATAGTATTGTATCCGGTTTTATTATCTTCAGTAACATAAAATTCTGTTACTTCAGAAATTTCACGGACAAATTTTTTTGTTACTTTATCTTGATAGGCTTTAATGTATACACCAAGTTGTATATACCTATAAATCGATAATAGAAACTGGTCTAAATCTTGATTTGTTTCAAGCAAACTATACATACGGTTAGGAATAGAAGCAGCCTTATCAGCATGTATTGTTGATAAAATATAATGTCCAGATGAAATGGAATTACGTATAGCAAGAACAGCTTCAGCACTACGTACTTCGGAAAGTAATATCCATTTAGGATTTTGTCGCATACAAGTAACAAGTACTTCCGAATAAGACGCAATGTTATTTGTTTTCATAGCGACAATATCACGATGTGGGAAAATTTTATCAAGGTGAAGTTCCAAAGTATCCTCAACGGTGATAATTTTTTCATTTTCCGTAATATTGGAAGCTAAATATTTAACAAATTCGGTTTTACCAGATCCTGTTTCTCCACATACAATGATATTACAGTGTCCTTTAACACATTGCATAAGGAAATCATGAACATCTAGTGTTATATATTTATCAGCTATAATCTTATTTTTTTCAAGTCGTATTTTAGCTGGTGTTTTTCTTATAACACACGATATACCATTTCGAGAAATGGATTCGTGGATAAAATTCATACGTAATTCAGAGCTTTCAGCATCGAGGAAGGGATAAGCCATATTAAAGCTTCTTCCAACAACATTAGCACACTGAAAGGCTAACTTTTCTATAAAGGCATTATCAATCTGTGAATTTTCAACTCTATAGTTTCCTTTTGATAACGATCTTACCCATATATTACCACCATTAGTATATGAAATATCAGTAATATCATCATTAAGTAAATATGGTTCAAGAGCACCGAAATCAATCTGTGAAAAGAAATCGCTATCACTATGCATAATTATCCCTCAATAACGTTACCAAATTCGTCGTACTGAGTTTCTAATTCTGTATTATCTTCCACAGTGTTTTCAACAACATTTACTGTATGTGCATTTATAAATTCTTTAAGTTCATCGGCACTAACCCTTGTTTCACCATCTGATACATAACTCATACCTTGTGGAACTGGGAATAAAACAACTGAGTAATTATACATATAACTTGCTTTTCTAAGTAACATATGAATTTCTGGGTTTACACCAAAGAAGATAAAAGCAGGTGTTCTTCTTTCTGAAGTATTTTCAAAGACATTTAAACCATCACTTGTTTTAACAGCTAAAACTTTAACATTTTCAACTAATTTTCCAACCATTAAAACGTTATCATCATTATATGCTTTCATATAAATATCAACATATGATCCAGGCATAATAGAGTTTTGATATGAAGATTCCATTGTAACAGGGAAGTTATATAAAATTTCTCCTGCTTTTACTTCTATTAAAGCTGTATCTGGTAATTGATCTTCGGTTATAAGGGTATCAGTATAGAACATACTTCCTTCAGGTATCATTGTATTATAATTACTATATTTTCCAATAATATTGTTTCTATTTGTGATAGTGTTTTTCTTAACAGCAACAGCTGGAACACTAATGGTATCAATCATATCTTCAGTAATTAGTGTTTTAGGCTGAATTGTTGATTTTGCAACAGGTACATTAACTGGATTTGTTGCATCTTTAATTTGTTTATTATATACAAAATATAATATACCAATTATTAATAGTAAACCAATAATTGTAACAGTATTTTTGTTTGTTATAAATTTTTTTAATTTTTCTAACATATTTTTCCTTCTTTCTTTTATTTTTACGTATTTCCTAATATTCTACTCATCTATATATGGTGTTTCAAGTATAGCATCCAATCTATTTGAAATATCAAATGTAAGTACTTCACCAGTTGCCGTTGTACTTTCGGTACTGCTCACCTCCAAGCTGACCTTTGGTGGTGTTTCGTTGACATCGTAAATTTTTATGACATAAGTTCTTGATAGTGTTGCGGATTCAGCAAATCTTCTCGTAAAATTTTCAACGAATTTTTCACGGTCAATCATGATAATACCTCTCGAATATGCAGCTCTATCAACGGCATCGAGCATTGCCGCTTCTGTTACGTCTTTAAGTAAATTATAATTATGTTCGTCCGTATTTGTTACATTCTGGAAAAAATATACAAAGAAGATTGCTACTATTCCAACAAATACAACAGCCCATCCCCATATTGCCTCTTTCATCTACTCACCTTCTTTTTTATATTTCATAGGGCTTAATATTGCTTCGACAATATCTTCTTGGTTTTGTGTATAACAAGCATACCAATTTCCATCTAAGCCACATGTTCCTGATTCAAATAAATTTCTATACGTCGTTATAAATTTACTTCGACAATATAATCCATTCGCATCACAAATTAAATCAAAATCATTATATGAATGTGTTTTATTATACTGCCTGATTTCCTTTATATCAGCTGGTGTTAAGGTTATGACATACATTGGTTCTTGATTATATACTTCATTATCTGAAACATTTCTATTGTTTGTTATTAAGTCTGTATAACCTTTCCAGTTATATCCTTCTATTCTATTTGGAAAAGGATCTTTTAATGATATTGGTCTATATATTAAATTTAGTCCTGTTGTACATCCCTTTGGATCATCACATGTAAAGAATGGACAATCTGGATCATTTGGTTCACAAGGATTATCATCATCATCATCATTGTCGCCATCGTCATCATCTAGGCACTTATCGTCATCTTGGCATTTAACATAACTAGATACTATGATTGGACATTTTACTTCGTTATTTTGTAATTGAAAAACTGATGAATTAGAATTTACTTTAGCTATTAAATCACCTTTCGTATCATTTTGAACTGTTATCGGTATAAAAAATTCAGTATATGTATAAACAAAATCTTGATTTACATCAACAGTATGTGTATTGAATGGATCTCCTGAATTTTTATATATTGCATCATACTGATTAGCTATTTGTGGTGCATAACCATTTATATTCATTTGTTTATCAGTTGCAGTTAATAATTCTGATACTTTTAAAGTTTCACCTTGAAGATTATTTTCATTATAATTGTAAAGGTCATTATAACACCTAGTATATCTCTCAAATTCTGCTTTTTCTGTATCAGTTGCAATGCCTGCATCTATTTTATTTTTTAAGCATGTTGTGTAAATATTATAACTATTTAAATATCCAGTTTTATCAATACTTCTTTGAATTTGAATAATGCCTGAAAATAATAAATTCCAGTTAAAACCTTTACCAGCTACAAGGAGTTTGGCAAGTGTTCCATCATAAAATGTACGTAAATCATCTACATTAATAGTACCATTAACACTTGCATAAATAGGTACACCTCCACACTGATTTTCAATAACATCTCCGGTTAGAGTTTTAGAACTGATAGTTGTTGTGTTATTACAAGTTAATTGATTATCACTCGGTTGTTCTCCAATTGGAGTTGGAGGAGTATAAATACATTCATTTGGTTTATATTTGCAAGAACCCAAATTTAAATTAATTTTTCCATTTTCACAGCATGATACACATGCTTCTTCTGTAGTCATACCATTAGGTAAATCTGTATATTTCCATCCATTTTTAACTTCTGATTTTTTACATAATGTTTCGCATGGATCTTCAGGTATATAAGATATTTTACCACCATCAGAAAAATAAGCCGTATTAACAATTGCATTATAGCACCAAGGCCTAATATCTTGATTATGACATAATCCAAACAAATAAGAACTTCCAACATGTGTTGATATGCCAATCCCGTTTACGCCAACAGGATCAGCCGTTTTCAATTCTTTAAAATCTTTTCCATCTACAAATTGATTATAAGTTACACCAAAAGTATCATTTATGTTTTGTGTTTCATTAAAAAATCTATCAATAGCAACATATTTAGCGTCTGACTTATTTTCCCACATTACCATTCCGCCACTAAATCTTACAACAAATAAATTACCATATTGTTTTAAATCTTGAGTTGCCTGCCTTAATGCATCATCAACATTACTATAGTTCTGATAAGGTGCACCTGGTCTACTATAATATAACCAAGTTGTCCATTTTGTTTTATTTATAGAATCGTTTATATCAAAAGATGAAAACAAACCTTCTTTACACCCAGTCTCTTTTGCATTATCACACAACACATTTCCCCACTTTTCCTTATTGTGGACTTCTGGTGTTACTCCACCATATGTATCATCATATGGCCTTTCAAGTCCAAGAACTTCTTTCATATCTATATCATAAATTACATTAGCATATGGACTATTACCAGTATGTCTGGATGAACTATTACCATTTGCATACTGAGTTCTCTTTCTTGTTCCAAAATCATAATAATATGTATAAGAATTTTTTCTAACATCATATACCTCAATTACAATATATGTTGCTGGATTATTTTCAGATGCATAAGTACAGATAGAAGAGTTCTTGCATCCATAAAAGTCACCAGGTATAACTTGACCACCCGGAGTAACTTCCGAATCTGACCAAATATCTTCTCCTCTAACTTTACCTATACCTATAAAACTAGATATAGCAAGCATAAGTGCAACTGCTATTATATTAATTTTTCTTTTCATATATTCACCTTCTTTACCATTTCATAGGATTTAATATTTTTTTAGTAGCTTCTTTTTGGTCTTGACTATAACAAGCATACCAGTCATTATTATTTACACAATTACCTAATTCAAACATATATGAGTAATCAGCGTTTCTTCTTATAAAATCACTTGTACACTCTAATCCATCTGAATTACATCTTAAATTAAAATCATTGTATGAATGTGTTCTATTGTACTGTCTTATACTCCTTATATCAGTTGGTGTTAAGGTTATGACATACATTGGTTCTTTTTGATATATTTCATTATCATTTGCACCTCTACTCTTTGTGATAAATATTTCTTTATATGTTTTTCCATTATACGTACCTTCCCAGTTATATCCTTGTGTTCTATTTGGAAAAGGATCTTTTAATGATACTGGTCTATATATTAAATTTAATCCTGTTGTACATCCATTTGGATCATCGCATGTAAAGAAAGGACAATCTGGGTCATTTGGAACACAAAAAGGAATATTATCATCATCTTGGCACTTATCATCATCTTGACATTGAAAAAAATCACAATTTGGATCATTTGGATCGCAAGGAACATCATCATCATCGTCGCCACCACCACCAGGTGGAGTATCATCGTCGTCATCGCCATAACGATTATCATCATCGTCGTCATCATAATGGTCATCATCATCAGTACACTTATCATCATCTTGGCAGTCAACATAACTAGATATTAAGATTGGACATTCAATAGATATTTGTCCTTTTTCACTATTTCTAAGATACTGATTATCTATTGTTGCACTAAGTGAAAGTATACCACGAGTTCTATTAGGTATTGTAATAGGTACAAAGAAATCCAATTTCTGTTTTATAAAGCTTTTAATATCATCATAGTTACTAAATGGATCTGCAAAGTTCTTAGGGATAAGTTTTATATCTCCAGCTTCTTGCCCAATATTATAGCCAACTGCATCAAAATGTTTTTTATTTATTTGAATATTATCATTAGTAATACGTATAGCTACAGATGTTGGATTATTAAAGAAATTTTGAATTTTTGTATTGCAACTTCTTATTGTTGTAAGTTCTGCATCCTTTGTTAAAAGATTTGTAAGTGTATTTATTTGAGTTTGATATTTATTATAAGCATCACCTGAAACATTTTTTTGCTGATTTTTTAACTCAGTTATTGTTGAATTGATTTGTGTATTTCTGTTAATAACACAATTTAGATATTGATTATATTTATTTTTTATACTTGGATCTACATAACTATTTGATGAAAGTGTTCCATCAAAAGTTGTATCCCAGTTAAAACCTTTACCAGCTACTGCAAAAGGATTACTGACAAGGCGGCCGTTATTATTAAGTAAAGTTATAGAGCCATCTGGAATTTCAATACTTCCAACTATATGACTATATATAGGAATTCCATCGCAGATAGTAGCACCATTATTTTCATAAAAATTAATATTATATGTGCCTCCACATTTTACTGAGCCATATGTTGACTCAGGTGGTAAACTGCTTGGTTTTAAACATGTTGGAATATTTGAACATTTATCACTTGTTTCATCAAGTACATATTGCCCACCCACATTAGTGCAACATTTGTTACATTCAGTAGCACTTCCATACTTTGCAATGCCATCAGTACTACAATAATTTGCACAATTGATTGTTGGATCTATCTTATTTCCTCCGTCAGTAAACCAATAAGCATTATCTAAAAAACCAGAATCATGTACACTATCGTATGAACACAAAGCCTTTACTGATGAGCCATCTGTACATATGCTATATATTGGATTACGAGTAGAATAAAGTTTTAACGGTTTTATAAATGTAGCTTGATCAAATACATCAGTATTTATTGGTCCTTCTGTATTAAATAATCTATCTGTTGCTACGTAATGTTCCATGTGGATTTGATTAACTTCAGGCTTTATCTGTGTCATCTTAGATATCAATATACCAGCACTTATTCTTACAACATATAAGCCGTTTTTACCAGCGGCTTTTAGTGCGGCCGTAGCTGAGTTTGTACACTCATTTTCTTTTAAGCAATCATATTTTCCTCCAGCTCTGCCTCCATGTGCTTCATTTAAATAAAGCCACTTATTAAACGCTGTGTTGTTAATTTCAGAGCCAGCAGAAGCCGTTGGTTTCCCATCATTTGAAATTGCAAAATTACTTACATAATTATCCCATTTTGACCAAGACAAGTCAGGCTTATTTCTATTAAAATCACTTCCAAGCAATATTTTTAAATCAATTCGTTCAGCATTATTAACGTTGTTTCCATATGCATGTGGGGTAAAAGATAAATCAGATAGTATAGCAGTAGTAACATTTCCATAATTAAAATCATAATAATACATTTTGCTTTTAGTTTGTATATCATAGACTTCTATTACATAATAATGTCTTGAGGCAGTAGTTATATTAATTTGGCAATATAAATAAGTACTATTACAATCTTTTAGAGATGGACTAGTAACCTCAGTTGAAATTCCACCACCATTAGAACAAACAGGGTCGCTTGGATTGCATACCATTACTCCCCTAACTTTACCTAATCCTATAAAGTTAGATATAGCAAATATAAATATAAAAATAACAATTTTTAAATGATTTTTCATTTAACCACCTACAATTTATTTTTCTTATTTTGTATATTCCATATAATAATTAATATTATGAAAATAATTATTAAACCAATTAATAATGGCCAGTAATATTTATGGTAAAACTCTAAAAAATCAAATATATTATTATCTACAACAGGATTATCATTTGGTTTAACTGTATTTTGTTTTATATATTCATTTACTTTAGCCGTAAACTGTTCATAATTTAAATCATTTTGAACCCATTTTTGACATAAAGAATAATTTTTAGCTTTTTCACATATCGGATCATCATAATACTTATTATAATATGGAGTATTAATAGTAATAGTTCTTATCTTTTCAGAACTACAATTACCAGTACCATATATAGAAAACATATATGATCTTCCTGATGATAAACTGTTAATTTCAATTTCACCAGTAGTTTCATTACTACCAGTATAATTATAATACTGAAATGAAATAGGGTCAAAAAGCGATACTCCTGTTGTTAAACCCGTAAATGTAGCCTTAAAATAAACATTATCAGCAATGGGTACTTCCTCTAATGTATATGTTATATTATTCGCAAATTTTTGAAGTCTATCTTTTTCTTCTCCTATACATGCAGCACTAATTATAGTTGGAAATATCATCAAGCAAATTAAAATATATATAAACCTTTTCATACCTTCTCCTTCATTTTAGCACAACAAATGTTATAAAACAATAATTTTAAGTAAATTATGTCAAAAATTGTCAATTAATAAATTTTATAACTATATAAGGTATCTCTTATTTTAAATTCAATAGCAATATCATCAGCATCTTTTACTTCATCATATACTTCAAGATAATAGACATCATTTAATTTCGTTTTAGCTGGTTTAACTTGTTTGAAATTCGTACTTTTTTTGGTCATACCATCTTTAGTATAAACCAAAGTACCAAATTTAATTACAAAATCAGCAAAATCAGAAACATTCATATTACTTTTGATGATATTTATATTGCCATTTATTTTTAATATGGTTGTATCATAATTATTTTTATAATCTGGGACAATATATTCATATGAATTATAACATTCATTATTTGTTACACAGAATTTATAATCGACTTTAAATTTATCAGAAAATTCATAATTATTTATAATTAATGTTCCACTTTCAATTAAATCAGTTTTAAAAATAAGAGTATCGCCTAAATTACTTGTAAATGTCTTATCTATAGTATCTATATTTTGAGGTTTAATAACAAATTTAACATTTTGATTATTTACTGTTCCATATTGTAAATACATTGTTTTATTAGCATATTCAGTTGGCACTTCAAAAACAAGTAAGTAAGTAGTAAATTCATTTGGTATGATTTGGTCTTTATATACTGTACCAAAATCAATTAGTTGATCTTGATAGTTGGAAATATGATAATATGAATGATTATCAATGGTAAGTGCAAATCTAGCTGTATTTAATTTTTGTTTACTAGCACCTGTTTTTATTTCAATTGGTATAATGACGAGTGAATTGTCAGTTATAACACTGCCTTGATAATCTTTGTTTGTCGTATAACTTGTTTTAGTTCCTATATCAAAGTTATCAATATGTATAATTTTATTTTCTCTTGTTGCATTGTGATAAATATCAGCTTTAGAATATATAAAATAACTTACTATTCCGATAAAAAGAGCTGATATAAGCAAAATTATAAATTTATGTTCAAATATAAAGTATTTAAAATATCTTTTTCTTCTTTCAATATTTCTTTTAATTTTACTCGAATCAACATCTATATTTAGTTCAAATTCCTCATTATCAGTAACGTCAATATGCATTTTTTCTAAATCTTGACCAAACTGAAAACTTTTTATATCAAAACCAATTGATCTTACTAAAGTTAAAATAGACGTAACAAGTTCCAATATAATAGCAATTAACAAAATATCTCTATATGCATAAATAGTTCTCGTATCAACTATTTGTATTTCACTTGTTTGTAAAATACCCGTAACTTTATATATAAGAAATAATATAAAAGTATTAACGATAAAGGTAAAAATATAAAGTTTTAATGATTTTTTCTTAAGTGATAATATAAAGAGCATAATTAGTGAAAAGATGATGATGACAAAACCAACAATGTAAATTAATTTATTAAGTAATGCACCTGTTAAATCTTGACCAATAGCACCCATAGGATTATTTGCATATTCGGAAAAAAAATGATACATAAAACTAAGTTTATATATTAGATAAACCTGTAATATCGTAAGAATAACATTAAATAATTTGAAATGTTTGATGAAAAAAGCATATGGTTTTCTAAATATCACAAAAATCCCTCCTATTATCTATTTTTAGTATAGCATAAATTTAGTCTTATTTCAAACAATAGATGAAAATTTATGTTTAAAATGTTTATATTTAGTCATCAAAAAAATAATCAATTTTAAAATTTTATTTTTTTCTTAATTTTTATAAGATTGAATTTTTATTTTATGTTACCTTTCTTGAAAAAATTATCAAATTATAAGAAAAGATTAGTTATCATTTAACTAACCTCATTCAATTTTGATATTTGATATTTTGTCATATGTACAATTATGTCTTCATTAATTCTATTATTGTTTTGTTATTTTTTATAATTTCTCTTAATTTTGTTTTTCTATATTTTTTCAAATCATCAACATTTTCTATGGATAATATAATTTTTGTAATTTACAAACTGTTTTATCAATTTCTATAACTTCAATATATTCATCATTTATTTCAGCAATCAGCATTGTATGTTTAATATTAGATACTTTGTATATTTGATATCTAACTTTTAGACAAAGTATTTGACCTACTTTTAAATCTTTGAATATATTTTTAAGACTTCAATTAATCTTTTATATCTTTTCTTATATTCATCTATATTTTTCTAAATCCATTGCTGGAACATATATGTATCCTTGCTTAAAATTTGCCATTCTAGATACTCATGAGTTATTTTCATTAATTCTTGCATTACCTTCATAGAATTTTCTACCATTATATGATAATTGAAAAGTTTATAGTGAAAGACATAGAAAGTTTCAGTTAATATATTAATTTGTTTTGAAATAGATTATTTAGTGTATTTTTATAGTCTATATTATCTTAAAACATTATTGTTCGTAACTTATAGCTTCTATTTCTTTTTTAGGTAGTTTCGTAATTTTAGATATCAAATTTATATTTAAACCATTTGATATCATGCTTTTTATAATGTTATATTTTTCATTTTTAGCACCATTATCAAATCCTTTACTTAAGCCATTATCGTAACCACTGTCATAACCATTATTGAAACCCTCACCATAGCCCTCATCGTGCATCGAATTCATAAGTTTCCTTTGAACATTCTCATAATCATATTCATCTATAAATTCACTATTCATACTTAGCCTCCTTAGTTCCTTGATAATAATTTCATTATCATCATCTAAAACTTTTTCCATCTCTTCTAGACTTTCACATCCGAAAAGCCATAAACGTTTATCAATGTTGCTACACTTATCATAACACATTTTATGAAATAACTTCAAGTAAATTTCATGTATTTTTATATCATCATATTCTAAGTTATGTTGTTTACTATAAAGTGTATAAGATGTAGTGGTTATATCTTTATGAGTCCTATGATAAAAATTGTTTATACTTATTAAGGTTACCTTTATATCATCATT
>CANQDH010000013.1 GCA_947591565.1 uncultured Bacilli bacterium
ATTGTACATATAAGTATGCCATTAATAATGATATAAATATTATAAAGGGTAAATGTGATAACATAGGTGCTGTTGATATGACTATAACGAAGGCTGAAAAAATAGTTTCACAGATAATTATGTCTACTAAAAACTATGTAGAAAAATTTAAGTTGCAAAATGATGGAGAGTTTCCAAAAATAGATGTTATTTTTAACTGTGATGGTAGTAGCTGTAATTTATTTACATATTTAGATGAATATAATATAGAAAATTTAGAAGAATTAACATTTAAAGGAACAATACCAACAAATGGAAAAATAACCATTAGTAATGGTGGTAACAACATTTTTATAACTAATTTAGAAATTAATAATTTTGTTTGCAATTTAGTAAATGATATAGTTGGTTGTTCTATAGCCGAAGATATTAAATATTTTCAAACACCAGAGATAGTATATTTTAATCCAGAAAAAGGAGAAAAATGTGCGGATTATCATGAAGAAATTAATAGTTTAACGAATAACAAGTCAGGCTGCATGAAATGGTATGTATATAGTGAAAATGAAAAATTAGGCACAGTAGATATGATATTAGATCATAATACTACAGCATTAGTTACTATAAATTCTATAAATAGTAATCTTAGAATGAAAGATGTAATTGAACAATTAGCAAGTGATACTGAAACTTGGGTTAATAATTTAAATGCACGATTAATAACAGCTGATGAGATTGCAAAAATTACCAAATATGAAAAATTTAATTCAAAAAATGGTATTTTGTTTTTTTTCCATGATTTGTCATCAAATCCTGAAACTGGTCAAGGAAATGTGTGTAAAGATTTACCTGGTGGTTGTAAATATGCCTGGTTATATGATCGTGCAGGTAGAGATTGTCAAATTTATGGGTGTTTAAATGCGTCAGATGTTACTACATGGGGTTATTGGACCTCAACTCCTACTAGTAATCCCTCACATAATCGCTATTGGGGTTTAAACCGTTCAGGCTATTTATCCGTTGGTGATATAGATTCGCCTTGTGGTGGTCTTCGCCCAGTAATAACTATCTCAAAATCATTAATAAAATCCTAAAAAAATAAGAATGCCTTAGAGCATTCTTTAAATTTATCAAAAATTTTCAATCTATCATAGTAATTTTATTCTTTTTATATTATAATTAATATGGTGATGGTACATGGAAATCATTATTATTGTTCTTTTAGTAATATCCATATTTTTAAATATCCTTTCTTTAATTAAAAATATTAATGAATCCAATATAACCGAAAGACTAGGTAAAATGGAAACATCGGTTATTAGAGAACTAGGTGAATTTAAGGGTGAACTAAATAAAAATTTAAATGATGATTTTTTATCTTTAAATGACCGTATAGATACTAGATTAAGACTTATGAATGATAAAGTAAATGAAAGACTTGATCAAAATTTTGAAAAAACAAATAAAACTTTTAATTCTGTTTTACAAAGTTTATCAAGAATAGATGAAGCCCAAAAGAAAATAGACCATTTATCAACAGATATTGTATCTTTACAAAGTGTTTTAACAGATAAAAAAGCAAGAGGTACTTTTGGGGAAATCAATTTAAAACATATTATGAGTAATGTTTTTGGTGAAAAAAATGAGAAAATTTACTCTTTGCAACACACTTTAAGTAATGGTTTAATTGCTGACTGTGTATTATTTGCTCCAAAACCCCTTGGTTTAATTGCTATCGATTCCAAATTTCCTCTTGAAAATTATCAAAAAATGGTTGATAAAAATAGTGATGAATTTGCAAGAAAAATGGCAGAAAAAAACTTTAAACAAGATATGAAAAAACATATTGATGATATTAGTAGCAAATATATCATTAAAGGTGAAACATCCGATCAAGCCATTATGTTTTTACCAGCCGAAGCTGTTTTTGCAGAGTTAAATGCGTATCATAGTGATATCATTGAATATGCTTATAAAAAACGTGTTTGGATTACTTCTCCAACAACTTTAATAAGTACCCTAACAACTATTCAAGTCATTTTACAAAATATTGAACGAGATAAATATACAAGTGTCATCCATAAAGAATTAAATCTTTTATCTTTAGAATTTGGACGATATAGAGATAGATGGGATAAATTATATCGCAGTATTGAAACTGTCAATAAAGATGTTAAAGATATTCATAATACAACCGAAAAAATAACGAAAAGATTTGATTCCATAAGTGAAGTTCAGATAGAAAAGCATGATGACAAAATGGTTATTGATGATAGTAATAATTGAAAAAAATTTTAAAAAGTAATAAAATAGATATTGAAATTAGGTGAAATATGAAAAAAGGATTTACACTCATAGAATTAGTTGGGGTAGTTGTTATTCTAGGCCTTATAGCTACTTTTAGTGTAACAGCTTTTACAAAACTATTTAGTGATAGTGCTGATAAACAATATACAGAGTATGTTAAAAATATAACTATGGCGGCCGAGAACTATTTTCATAATGAAACAGATGGCCTTTTAATTGATGAATATAAAATCACGATTGGCGAGCTTGCCGAAAAGGGCTATTTAAAAAAAGAAATCAATCCTAAAACCAATGAAGAAGTGCAAGATAATTACTATGTTCGCATTTCTAAAAATGAAGATGGCACGGAAAAATATGAATTTGTAGAAAGGGATATCAATGAAGAAGACAATCAAGGATTATAATTTAGAAAATAAAAAGGTTATTATCAGAGTTGATTTCAATGTTCCAATGAAAGATGGCCTTATTACTGATGATAATCGTATCATAGAAAGCCTTCCAACAATTAAATACGCGATAGATAATCACGCTAAAGTTATTTTAATGTCGCATTTAGGTCGCATCAAAACATCAGATGATTTAGGTAAAAATTCTTTAAAAGCGGTTGCTTTAAGATTAGAGCACCTTTTAAATAAAGAAGTTATTTTTGTAAATAGTACCAGGGGCTTGGAACTAGAAAATAAAATAGAAAGTCTAAAACCTGGTGATGTTTTATTAATGGAAAACACAAGGTATGAAGATTTGGATGGTCAAAAAGAAAGTTTAAATGATGAAGAACTTGGTAAATACTGGGCTAGTTTAGGTGATATTTATATTAATGATGCGTTTGGAACAGCGCACAGGAGTCATGCTTCTAATGTTGGAATTGCTAGTCATCTTCCAAATGGTGTTGGTTTTTTAATGGAAAAAGAACTTAAACTTTTAGGCGATAATATCAACAATCCTAAAAGACCTTTAACGGTTATATTAGGTGGCGCAAAAGTATCAGATAAGATAGGTGTCATTGAAAATCTTGTTAAAAAGGCCGATTATATTTTGATAGGTGGCGGCATGGCTTTTACTTTTTTGAAGGCTAAAGGCTATCAAATTGGAAGGTCGCTACTCGATCAAGACAGTTTAGAGTTTTGCGTCGATATGCTAAATATATATGGGGATAAAATTATTGTCCCAATCGATGTTCAAGAAGCAGATGAAATAGATGAAAATGCTAGAACGGCTTTTGTTGATGCCAGTCAAATGGGTACTAATAAAATCGGTGTTGATATTGGACCTAGAACGATAGAATTATTTAAAAAATATATTATGGAAAGTCAAACCGTTGTATGGAATGGACCAGTTGGTATGTTTGAAATTTCTTCTTTTGAAACAGGAACAAAAGAAATTGCTACTACCCTTGCCGAAATCGATGCCACAACCATCGTTGGTGGTGGTGATACCGGCTCTGCTATAAGTAAATATGGTTTAAAAGACAAAATAACACATGTTTCAACAGGAGGAGGCGCTTCCTTAGAACTTTTAGAAGGTAAAAAACTTCCAGGTGTTGAAATAATTGCTGACAAATAGAAAGATGGTTAAAATGAAGAAAAAAGGCAAAATTAAATCGTTTTTAAATATCAGTATTTTTATTATTATAACAATCGTTGTTTTATACTTTTTATTAAAAGATAATTTTTATGAAGTTGTTCAAGGATTATTACATGCAAACTTTTTTTGGATTATTGTTGCCATCTTTTTTATTTTTGGTTACTGGTTTTTTAAATCACTTATATTTTATAATTTTACAAGAAAATTTAATCCAAATTATAAATTTAAAAAAGCTTTTAAATTACAATTAATGACTAATTTTTTTAATGCTATAACTCCTTTTGCAAGTGGTGGACAACCTTTTCAAATTTATTCCTTAAAAAAACAAGGTGTTGAAATAACAAATGCAACGAACATCATTGTTGAAAATTTTATTGTTTATCAAATAGCCGTTGTTACTTTTGGTATTTTTGCTATTATATCGAATTACTTTTTTCATTTTTTTGAAGATGTTGGTCTTTTAAAACATCTTGTAACGATGGGTTTTATTATAAATACGGTTATTACTATTTGCTTATTTGTTATCGCTTTTGCTAAAAGAATTAACAAATTTATTGTTAGTTGGTGTATTAATCTTTTAAGTAAAATAAAATTGGTTAAAAATAGAGAAAAAACGTTAGAAAATTGGAATACCTATATTACTAATTTTCATAATGGAGCTAAAATTTTAATAGCCAACAAGTGGTTTTTTGCTAAGGCTATATTATGGGCTTTATTAGCCCTTGCCTGTCAGTATTTAATCCCTGTTATATTACTATATAGTACAGGTGATTATACAAGCTTTACAGCCTTTGAATCAATCGTCGCTTGTTCATATGTCATGTTAATAGGCTC
The DNA here is from genome assembly GCA_947591565.1 of uncultured Bacilli bacterium. GTDB lineage: Bacteria > Bacillota_I > Bacilli_A > RF39 > UBA660 > UMGS1045. The sequence goes on from CANQDH010000013.1 coordinate 4,705, forward strand.
ATTTGTACCTATTCCAGGTGGTACAGGCGGATTAGAATATGGTTTTATGGCTTTTTATGGTAATTTTATATCAGGAACGACGATTAATGTTATTCTCATCTTATGGCGATTTGTTACTTATTATTTAGGATTAATTATTGGTGCTGTTGCTGTTAATATTAAAGAAGGTGATAAAAAATGCGAATAGGAATATTTACTGATTCATATCCTCCATATATTAATGGAGTTTCAACAAGCATTGTCATGTTACAAAAAGCCTTAGAAAAAAAAGGTCATCAAGTTTTTATTGTTACTGTTAATGATGCTAATTATTCTTATAAATATGAGAATGAAAATAAAATTATTAGAGTTCCAGGTATACCTGTTGGTATTTACGATTATCGTATGACAAGTATCTATCCGGTTCGCATTATCAATAAAATAAAAAAATGGGATTTAGATATTATCCATTCACAAACTGAATTTGGTATTGGTACATTTGCCCGTTTAGTAGCCCAAAAATTTAATATTCCTTTAGTCCATACATATCATACGATGTATGAAGATTATGTTCATTATATAACGAAAGGTCATTTTAATAAACCAAGTAAAAAAATTGTTGAATATTTAACCAAATTTTATTGTGATAAAACAGCTACCGAACTAATTGTACCAACGAAAAAAATTTATAATTTGTTTAAAGATAAATATCGATATGAAAGAAATATTCATATTGTCCCAACCGGTATTGATACGCAAAAATTTTACCGCGAAAAGGTTTGTAAAGAAGATGTCCTTAAATTAAAAAAGGCTTTAAATGTTCAAGATGATGATTTTAATATTCTTTTTGTGGGTCGTCTTGGTAAAGAAAAAAGTGTCGATTTATTAATTGAAGCACAGTATTATTTGGCCAAAAAGTATCCTTTTTGTAAATTAATTATTATCGGTGATGGACCAGATGCACCGCATTTTGAAAAAATGATTACAAAGTTAGGACTATCAAATAATGTAAAGCTTGTCGGTAAAGTCGCCTGGGATGATATTCCTAAATACTATTGCCTAGGTCATGTTTTTGCAACCGCTTCTCGAACGGAAACCCAAGGCTTAACGGTTATTGAAGCCATGGCCTCATCACTACCTGTCGTAGCTGCCGATGATGATAGTTTTAAAGAAATTGTTGTCGATGATTTAAATGGTTACCTTTTTAAGAATAAAAAACAATATCGTAAGATTATGGAAGATTTAATTAACCATAAAGATAAAGTTACTTATTTAGGTAAGCAAGCAAGAAATTCATCAGAAAATTATTCATCAAGTTTCTTTGCTGATAGAATTTTAAAGGTCTATAAATGTGCCTTACAAGGAAGAGATAAAAAGAGTAAAACCTTTATAGGACGCATTAAAAATGTCATTAAAAAGGGATGGCATGGTGTATAAAAAATTATAGAAGTTGTTGTATATCAATGACTTTTTTTTATCATTTTCAACTTTTTTCGACAAAAATAGAGCATTTTCACTCTAGTTTTGCTTATAGAGAAGTAGTATAATAAATTTTGTAAAATAAAGGAGAATAATATGGAAAAAATAAGATTACTTGTCATAGACGATAATATTAGTCTTGTTGACATGATTAAGGAGTATTTTAGTAAAAATGAAAATATAGAAGTTACCAAAGAAGCATATGATGGTGAACAGGGAATTGAACTTATTCAAAACGAAAAAGACAACTATGATGTTATTATCCTCGATTTGATAATGCCTAAAAAAGATGGCATCTATGTCTTAGAAGAGATGAAAACAAGGGGAATTAATAAAAATGTTATTGTAGCAACCAGTTATAATGCTAATGAAACGATAAGAAAAGTATCCGAACTTGGCGTTAGTTACTTTATCTTAAAACCTTTTGATTTAACGGATTTGGAAAAAAGAATTCTCGATGTTATGAATCAAACGAAGGATTCTAAAACAATCGATTTTCATTACAACAATTTACAAGTTTCAATTACCAAAATATTACATGAACTTGGTATACCATCACATATAAAAGGTTATCAATATATTAGAGAAGGTATAAGTATCATTTTTGAAAGACCTGAAACAATAGGCGGGATAACAAAGGAATTATATCCTGAACTAGCTGAAAAATTTGATACAACGGTATCTCGTGTTGAAAGGGCGATAAGACACGCGATTGAAGTTAGCTGGAATAGAGGTAACTGGGATTTAATGGAAGAGTTATTTGGACATAGTGTCGATATTGATAAGGCTAAACCAACTAATTCAGAATTTATTGTTACTATTGCTGATAAATTAAGATTAGAATTTCATAAGGTGGGCTAAAACTAGATATATCTAGTTTTTTTGTGTGATTTTTATAAAAGTGATCATAAATTAGTATTTAGAATATTAAATTTATTTTATTATTTATAGAAATTATTATATAAAAAAATCAATCGTATATTTAACGATTGATATTATAATAAATATTTAATTAGTTTTTTCTTCACATATAGGTTTTTCACCATTCAAATTTAATTCTACTGTATGCTTTGGCTTTCTCTTTTCAATAGGTAATGTTTCTACCCATTTTTTTCCATCCCATTTTTTTAAACAGTTAGGACCATACCACTCTTTTAATATTTTTTCGATATTATTATATGAATAATATTTTCTTCCTTCAAAATCATATAATTTAAAAGGTAATATATCTTTTTTTAAAAATACAGGTTCATGCATAAATTTTTCCCATGGAACTGAAATAGGTTGACTCATTAATTTACTATTTTCATTTAACCTTGAATACTTATTTGAAAACCATACTACAAATTTTTTTAATAAAACAGGATTTAAATGTAAATTATCTAAAAGGACTATAAAAGGCATAACAATTTTTACTACTGTTCTAGATAATTCATCAATGAATTTATTTTCACAGATATTATCATATATTATAACATCTACAAATATTCCATCACCTGATTTACATCTATTTTTTAATAAAAAATTTACTTCTTTTATATATGTATTTCTTTTTCTGATTTTCATAGTTGGTCCCATAATGGTATTATATTTTTTATCTTTTTCAAAACATTGATAATAAAAATTACTATCTAAATCTTTATCTAGAGCTTTTATAAATTTTTCCCAATCTTTTTTTTGAATACATATATCAATATCATCATCCCAAGGAATAAAACCTTTGTAATTAACGATGCCAAGGGCACTACCCGCGATCAATCCATATTTTATGTTGTTTTTGACACATACCCTATGTATTTCATCCATTATAGTAAGTATTTCTAATTGTAACTGTCTGACAGTTATTTTTGTACTATCCTTTTCATAAATTATATATTCTTCTTTTTCTTTAATACAATCATTCATAATTTACCTTCTCTACTAATTTAATTTTACAAAAAAAAATACAATTAATCAAGAAATTAATATAATTACAGTAAAAATAAATAAGAAAGACTTTATAAATATAGAGAACATGATTTACACGTCAAAAAAATGAGGAAAAATCGTGATTGCAAAGGATAAATATCGTTGTAATTTAAGTATGAAATCTTAACTGAAAATTTAGAATCTGTGTTTTAGGTAAGTTTAGAAGAAATATACTTATTTCTTTTATTTTTAACGCGTATATAGTAATTATTTTATGTTTTTTTTGTGTACTTTTTATAAAATTTATCATAAATTAATATCTATGATATAATTATTTAGGTGAGCATTATGAAAGATGTAGAAAAATTCACGACTAATCTTATTGCACATAGAGGTATGCATAGTTCGAAAATAACCGAAAATACTTTAGACGCTTTTGCTTTAGCTATGAAACATAACTATATTATTGAATTTGATGTACATTTATTAAAAGATAATAATATTATAGTATATCATGATGATAATTTACAAAGACTAGCTCATTTAAATCAAAAAATAAAAAACTTAAAGGCATCTGATTTAAAAAAAGTGCATCTTCCAAATAATGCCAAAATACCTATGCTTGCTGAAGTACTACAATTAATAAATGGTAAAGTTCCCATTATTATTGAATTAAAATGTGATAATAGAGTAGGTAAATTAGAAAAAGAACTTGTTAAATATTTAGATCATTATAATGGTATATTCGCCGTAAAAAGTTTTAATCCTTTATCGGTTATGTGGTTTAAAAAACATAGGCCCAATTATATTAGGGGATTATTACTTAGCGGAAAAGAAAAATTAAGAAATAAAATAATGCGTACGAACTTTATTTTTAATTTGTGCAAACCGGATTTTTTATCTTTTAACTATCTACTTTATAAACATAAATTAATGAACAAAAAGATAACTAAACTTGCTTGGACTATTGATTCACTAGAAAAATATCAAAAATATAAAGAATATTATGATAATTTAATCTGTGAAAATATCTTAGATGAAGTACATAAAATATAGTATAATAAAGAAGGGTGATATAATGGAATCAGATATTGTTATTGCAAATAGCGTTGATATAAAACCTATTGAAGAAGTTGCCAAAAGGTTGGACATTGATAAAAATGATCTTGAATTTTATGGAAAATATAAGGCTAAAATAAATAAAAGTAGTAAAGAAGTGAAAAACGCTCATTTAATTTTAGTAACGGCTACTAATCCTACTCCTTATGGAGAAGGTAAAACGACTATCAGTATTGGGCTTGGAGATGCTTTAAATAAACTTGGTAAGAAAACATTAATAACTTTAAGAGAACCATCTTTGGGGCCTGTTTTTGGTCTAAAAGGTGGTGCTACGGGTGGAGGTTATGCTCAGGTAATTCCTATGGAAGATATTAACCTACATTTTACAGGTGATTTTCATGCTATTACATCGGCTAACAATTTGTTATGTGCAGCTATTGATAATCATATTAAACAAGGAAATGCTCTTCATATCGATGTTCAAAAAATTAAATTTAATAGATGTATGGATGTTAACGATAGAGCGTTAAGAAACATTGTTCTTGATAATGATGGTATCAAAAGGGAAGAAAACTTTAATATAACGGCAGCAAGTGAAATAATGATTATTTTTTGTTTAGCTAGTGATTTAAAAGATTTAGAAACAAGACTTGGTAATATATTAATTGGTTATAATATGGATGGTGAACCAGTTTTTGCTAAAGACTTAAAAGTTGAAGGGGCTATGACAGTACTTTTAAAAGATGCTTTTAAACCTAATTTAGTTCAAACATTAGAACATAATCCTGTTATTATTCATGGCGGGCCTTTTGCTAATATTGCTCATGGATGTAACTCTTTAGTAGCTACTAATTTAAGTTTAAATCTTGCTGATTATGTTGTTACAGAAGCAGGTTTTGGCTCTGACTTAGGTGCTGAAAAATTTTTAGATATTAAATGCCGTATCGGTCATTTAAATCCTGATTGTGTATGCCTTGTAACAACTATTAAATCTCTAAAATATAATGCCGGTATAAATAATTTTCAGGAAGAGGATACTGATGCTGTTAAAAAAGGATTATCTAATTTAAAAGCCCATATTGATAATTTACTTAAATTTAATGTTAATTTAATTGTTTGTTTAAATAAATATCATACTGATTTTCCTTCTGAAATTGATATTGTTAAAGAATATTGTGATAGTCTTGATATACCTTTTAGTATAAGTACAAGTTATACTGATGGAAGTAATGGTTCGCTTGATTTAGGTGAAAAAGTTATCGAGTTATGTGATAAGAAAAAACAACTACATTATTTATATAGTGAAGATTTATCGATAAAAGAAAAATTTGAAAGGCTTGCTTTTAATATATATCATGCAGGTTCTATTAAATATTTAGATAAGGCTAAGGCTGAAATAGAGCAAATTGAAAAGTTGCACTTAGATCATTTACCTATTTGTGTAGCTAAGACGCAGTATTCTTTATCTGATGATAAAAATAAATTAGGTTATCCTAAAGATTATGAAATAACCGTTCGCGATATAAAATTATATAGTGGTGCTGGGCTTATTACCATTTTACTTGGCGACATTATGACGATGCCAGGTTTACCTAAAGAACCTAACTTTGAACACATAAAACTTGATAGTAATGAAAAAATTGTTGGAATTTTTTAAAAAATTTATGAAAAAAAGAAAGATATTTTAATTCCTTCACGTATATTTTATAGTGAGGAGGAATTATTATGAAAATTTTTTTGGTAGTTTTAACTCTTCTGTTAGAACTTTTTTTATTCTCATCCTTGAAAGTAGCGGGTGAGGTTTCAAGAAGGGAGGAATATTATGACGAATCTGATTAAAAAAGTTTCGCTGATAACCACCTTTCTGATTAGTTTTTTATGTAGTATAGGATTTGCGAAGGCAGCTACGGTTCAAAAGGTGCCAACTGAATATTACTGGCATAGGGTAGAAGAAGGTAGTATTCATGAAGCATCAGATACATTTAATTATTATACGATTGACGGTGTAGATGCTTACTGTCTTGATATCACCAAAAAAGAGGGTGAATATGTTGAATTAGGTAGTTTAGATATTTCAGGTATACCTGATGATGTCAAAGAAAGAGTTTTACTTATTGCTTATTATGGATATAATTATTTTAATCATCAAACACTTGAGTATAGGGCTGCAACACAGGCTCTAATATGGGAAACAGTGCAAGGGCCAGGTAATAAAGTAGGCTTTTTTACAAAGTTATTTGGCAAAGGCTATGAATTAAATATTGATGAGGAACGAAATACTATTGAAAGTCTAATATCGGAGCATGATATCTTTCCAAGTTTTGTTGGTAATGAATATAAAGTTCAATTAGGTGGTAAACTGACTTTAACTGACTCAAATTATGTTTTAGGGCGCACTTTTGTTTCATCACATGGACTTGAAATGTCAGGATCAGGAAATGAAATAGAAATAACACCTCAAAATGGTGAACCTGGTGATTATATTGTATCTTTTATTAAAGATAATCCCTATAGTAAAGATTACAAAATTTTTATTGGGAATGGGTATCAAAATTTGATAGTTCCAGGCTCTATCCCTAAAAAGGAAGCCAGTATTAAGGTTACTGTTTACAAAACCAAAATAGATATATTAAAACATGATTCTGAAACTGATATCGTGCAAGGTGATGCGACATTTAAAGGAGCAACCTACAAAATATATAAACAAAAAAGTAATGAATATGTTGCAACAGTTACCCTAAATGAAGAAGGAAAAGGTCAAATAAGTCTTCCAGCGGGTCAATTTTATATGAAAGAAACGAAGGCTCCGACTGGTTACTTACTTGATAATCAAATTTATGAATTTGATACTACTTCAAAAGAACAAATGCATATTGACGTTTATGATGAAGTAATTAAAGGAAGAATAAGTGTAAATAAATATGATTTTGATACTAAATCTTGCACTTCAAAATTAGTAGGTGCTAAGTATCAAATTAGTGATAAAAAACAAAATATTGTTGATATAATTACCATTGATGAAAACTGTAGTGCGAGGTCAAAACTATTACCATATGGAACTTACTATATTAAAGAAATAGAAGCGCCAGAAGGCTATTTATTAGATGAACAAATTTATGAATATACGATTTCTAATATGAGTGAAAGAAGCACTTCAGAGGTGTTATCCTTAGAAAAGGCTATTACTAATAAAATAAATATTTACAAAAGCTATGAAAATATTTTTTCTCATCTTTTAACATCAGAGCCTGGTATTACCTTTGAAATATATAATCAGGACCAAAAATATGCAGAAATTACAACTGATCAAAATGGACAAGCTAGTATTACTCTTCCATATGGGACATGGACTTTTCATCAAGTAAATACGACGATAGGATATGAAAAAATTGACGATTTTACAGTTATAGTGTCAGAAAGTAGTGAAAAAGAACAGTCTTTTAATATTGTGGATAAACAAATTGCTGCTTATTTAAAAGTTATCAAAATCGATTCTAAAACAAAAGAGCCTATAGTACAAAAAAAGACAACATTCAAAATTTTAAATGTTGATACAAACGAATATGTTGCGCAGCACCTTGGTGAAAAGGACATCGATATATTTGAAACAGATGAAAATGGTGTAATGACTACTTATTTAAAACTTCCATATGGTCATTATAAGTTAATCGAAATGAGTGCCCCAGAGGGCTATAAATTAGGTAATCCTGTTGATTTTATGATTGAAAATAATGAACTTTTAATTATAAATTATGAAAATGAACCTATTAAAGGAAGTCTAGAAATTTTAAAAGATGGTGAAGTGTTTGATTTTAATACGCATTTGTTTACCAAAAAACCACTTTCCAATATTCGCTTTAGAATATATGCTGCTGAAGATATTTATGCAGGCGATAATAAAACCCTTTATTATTCCAAAGATAAACTCGTTGACACATTAACAACGGATGAAATGGGCTTTGCTAAGAGTCAAGAATTACCTATTGGGAAATACTATATAAAGGAAACTAAGACATTACAGGGTTATATTCTTGATGACGAAAAATATTATTTTGAGGTAACAAATGATAATCTAAATATCAAGTATGAGTTCACAAATATTTTAAAAAAGGGCAAATTAGACATTATAAAAAAAGATGAAACAACTGGGAAACCTCTTAAAGGTGCAACATTTGATCTTTATACAGAAAATGATGTTTTTATGTTTTCTTTAACAACTGATGATGAAGGAAAAATAAGTTTTGAAAATTTACCTTTAGGTTCATATTATATTGTTGAAAAAGCGGCCCCACTAAACTATATGTTATCTGATGAAAAAATATTCTTTGATATAACACGTGATAAACAACATCTTAAAAAAGTAGTTACGAATAAGGCTTTAACAGGTCATGTTCAAATTTTAAAAGTAGATGGTAGTCATAATCCTTTAGCAAATGTGAAAATAGGTATTTATAATGAAAAAGATGAACTTTGTTTTGAAGGCATCACAAATGAACAAGGATTAATAGATACCGATTTAGAATACGGAACATATTATTATAAGGAAATAGAAACAGTTGATGGCTATATATTAAGTGAAGAAAAAGTTTATTTTAATGTCGATGATACTAGTGCCAATTTAGAATTTACTTTAGTTAATAATAAAATAACTATTGATGTACCAGATACGATGAAAAATAAAAGTTC
>CANQDH010000014.1 GCA_947591565.1 uncultured Bacilli bacterium
AATTCACCTAAAAAAATAAATAAATAATTGACTTTTTTAATAAATATATATATAATTAAACAAGCAACCAAAATTTTAGCTTTGTATAGGAGGTGTTAATATGAAAAGAACATATCAACCAAATAATAGAAAAAAATCAAAAAAACTTGGTTTCTTTGCTAGAATGGAAACAAAGATAATTAATAATCGTCGTCGTAAAGGACGTAAAGTTTTATCTCATTAATAAAGCGTCACATAGTTGACGTTTTAATATTATGGAAGTGAAATATGAAAAAAATAAATATTGTTAAAAAAAATGAAGATTATAATAGAATAATCAAAACAGGTAAAGCATATAGATATAAAGATTATGTTGCCTATATAGAAAACACAAACGATAATATCTATCATTTTGGCCTTTCAGTTGGTAAAAAAATTGGAAATGCTGTTACAAGAAATAAATATAAAAGAAGAATAAAAAATATTTTAGACAAAATAACCTTTAAAAATAACTTTAATTGTATTATAATTGTAAAGAAAGGCATTTTAACTAAAACTTTTCATGAAATGGAAGAGGATATAAAACAGTTAGTAAAATGTATGAATATTATAAAGGAGGATATCGATGAAGAAAAAGATATTTAAAATATTACTTATTTTATTTTTAGTTGTCAGTTTAACAGGATGTACAAAACAATTAAAAGATAGTAATAAAAAAGTTGTAAAAAATGAGATAACAGGACAGGTTTTACCATCAAATATATTATGTAGACCAGAGGAAGAAAAGACAATTGAATTATATGAAAAAAATGGTGTTAACCTTACGTCATTTCCAAAATGTAGTGAATTTAAAATAACAAGTGGAGGATATGATGGTATATGGGGAACCATTTTTGTAAGACCTCTTGCTTGGGTTATCGTTAAAATAGGATTACTTGTTAAAAATTATGGTCTTGCTATTATAATTGTTACTTTATTAATAAGATTGTTATTATACCCAACAACGAAAAAAACAGCTATGCAATCAGAAAATATGAAATTAGCCCAATCTGATTTACAAAAGCTAGAAAAAAAATATCAAGGAAAACAAGATCAACAAAGTATGATGCAAAAAAGTCAAGAAATGATGATTATTTATAAAAAATATAATATAAAACCATTATCTGGTTGTATCTTTGCCTTAATTCAAATTCCGCTTTTTTTCGCTTTTTATGAGTCAATGAATAGATTGCCAGCCATTTTTGAAGAAAATCTTCTTGGTTTCCATTTAGGAACAAGTCCTATAACAGCCTTAAGTCGTGGTAATTTTTTATATTTAATATTTGTTGTTTTAGTTTTTCTAACTACTTATTTTTCCTTTAAATTAAATAGTTCCGCTCCATCAACAACTCCCGAACAGGAAAAGTCAATGAAAATGATGCAAACAATATCTGTTGTTATGATTACTGTTGCATCAATAACCATGTCTGTTGGGATTCAAATTTACTGGATATTTAATAGTGGATTTACAATTGTTCAAAATTTATTAGTAAAGAGGAAGAAAAAAAATGTTAAATAAGTATGTTTATGAAGATAAAAATTTTGATAGGGCATATCAAAAGTGCCTTAATGATTTAAATTTAAGTGAAGAAAATATTATTATAGAGTCTGAAACTCAAAAAGGAAAAATGTTAAAAGCTGATAAAGTTTTAATTAAAGCTGTTAAAAAGGATGAATTAGAAGAGTCTATAAATAGTTTCTTTAAGGAAATATCAAAATATATTGGTGATACAATTACTTGTAATATAACATTTGCATCTGAAAATATCAAAGTTGTTTTATCAGCAAGTAATCCATCTGCTATTATAGGAAAAAATGGTAAAATGTTAAATTCACTTCAAATTATATTAAAAAGATATTTAGAAATATTAACTGATATGAATATAAAAGTTAATCTTGATATTGAAAAATATAAGGAAAGAAAAATTGAACAATTAGAAAAAGATATAAGAAATATTATTAAAGAAGTTATGAAAACGAAAGTTGATGTTAAACTAGATGAAATGAATTCTTATGAAAGAAGAATTGTTCATAATATTGTTTCCGAATATGACAATTTATCTTCTGAAAGTGAAGGAGTCGCACCACATCGATATGTTGTTATAAAATATATTGAAAGATAAGGAAACTTATCTTTTTCTTTAAAAAGGAGAATATATGGAAGAGTTAAATAAAGATTATCAAAAAATTGTCGATTATATTTTAAATCATCCTGAGTTTTTAAAAAGAAAAAATTATCGACATCATGGTGACATATCTGTCTATGAACATTCCTTAAATGTTTCTAAGAAGGCCTATTTTATAGCTAGAAAAATAAATATTCAGTTTGGAAAACCAATTTTTAATGAATATGATGTTGCTATTGGAGGTATTCTTCATGATTTTTATTATAATGATTATACAAAAGATAAAACCAAAAAACCTTTTTTTAAACAACATGGTTTTGTTCATGCACGAGAAGCTTTAAATAATTCTAAAAAATATTTTCCAGAGTATTTAGATGAAAGAATAGAAAATGTTATTTTAAGACATATGTTTCCTTTAAATATAGTTCCACCTAAAAATAAAGAAGCATGGCTTATAACATTTGTTGATAAATATGTTTCATGTGAAGTATTTCCATATTTATTAAAAAAATTAGGAAGGAAGATTATACATGGATGATACTATTGTAGCTATATCAACTAGTTTAGGAGTAGGTGCCATATCCATAATTAGAGTAAGCGGAAAAGATGCGATAAATATTGTTAATAAAGTTTTTACCAAAAATCTTTTAAATCAAGAATCCCATACTATTCATTATGGTCATATAATTGAAAATAAGCAAATGATTGATGAAGTTTTAGTAACGATTATGAAATCCCCAAAAACTTTTACAACTGAAGATACGGTTGAAATAAATTGTCATGGCGGAATTGCTGTTACCAATAAAGTTTTAGAAATTCTTCTTAATAATGGTTGTCGTTTAGCTGAACCGGGTGAATTTACAAAAAGAGCTTACTTAAATGGCAGAATAGATTTAATTGAAGCTGATGGAATTATGGACATGATTAATGCTAAAAGTGAAAAAGCTTTAAAATTAGCCGTCAATACTATGAATGGCTCATTATCAAAAAAAATAAAAGATTTAAGAGATTTAATATCAGATATTTTAGTAAATATATCTGTAAATATTGATTATCCTGAATATGATGATACTCCTAAAATAACAAACGACATAATTTTACCTAAAATAAAAGAAGTTGAAAATAATATTAAAAATTTAATCGATGAAAGCCAAAACGGAAAAATTATCAAAGAAGGTATAGATACAGTTATTATAGGTAAACCAAATGTTGGAAAAAGTAGTTTATTAAATGCTTTACTTGAAGAAAATAAGGCTATTGTTACCGATATTCCTGGTACGACAAGAGATATTGTTGAAGGTATTATCAGTATAGATGGTATACATCTTAACATCATCGATACAGCCGGTATACGAAAAACGGAAGATATAGTTGAAAGTATCGGTGTTGAAAAAAGTTTTGAATATATTGATAAAGCTGATTTAGTTATTTATTTACTTAATAATAATGAAGCCTTAGATAAAGAAGATAAAGAAATATTAGACAAAATCAAAGATAAAAATTATATTATTGGTATTAATAAAATGGATTTAGATAATAATTTAGATATCAATTTATTAGAAAAAGAAAAAATAGTAAAATTAAGTATTAAAGAAAACAAAGGTCTTAGTGATTTAAAAAATAAAATAAAAGTAATGTATAATACTTCTAGTATTGATTTAGGTGATTTTACTTATATATCAAATGCTGAAAATGTTTCTACTTTAAAAAATTGTTTAAATAAAGTAAATGATATCAAATTAGGTATAGAAAGGTTCCTTCCTATTGATATGATTGAAATAGATATAAAAAGTTTGTGGAATCTATTAGGTAAAATAACAGGAGATACATATCAAGACGAACTAATTGATAAAATGTTTAGTAAATTTTGTTTAGGAAAGTAAAAGTAAAATTTAAATAACGAAAAAAATTTTTATGAAGATTTGTAAAAAGAAGGTGTAATTTATGGATTATGAAATAATTGTTGTAGGTGGAGGTCATGCAGGATGTGAAGCCTCTTTAGCATCAGCTAGAAAAGGTCATAAAACGTTATTAATAACGGGAAATATTCAAAATATAGCCGATATGCCATGTAATCCATCTATAGGCGGAAGTGCTAAAGGAATAGTTGTAAGAGAAATAGATGCCTTAGGTGGCGAAATGGGAAGAAATGCCGATAAATCTCTTTTACAAATAAAAATGTTAAATAATGCAAAAGGACCAGCTGTTCAAGCCTTAAGGTGTCAAGCAGATAAAATAACATATCCAAAGGAAATGTTAAAAACCTTAAAAAATACTAAAAATTTAGATATAATGGAGGATTTAGTTAAAGAACTAATAGTTGAAAATAATAAAGTAAAAGGTGTTTTATTAGAATCAGGTTCTAAAATCTATGCATCTTGTGTAATCCTTACAACAGGAACATATATGAAAGCCGATATTTTAGTAGGTAGCAAAAGAACAAGACAAGGTCCACATGGCGAAAAACCAAGTAATTATTTAAGTGATAATTTAGCCCAATTAGGTTTTAAAATAATAAGATTAAAAACCGGAACACCTCAAAGAATTGAAAAAGCAAGTATAAATTATACCAATTTAAAATTAGAGCCAGGTGATGATAAATACTATACCTTTAGTTTTGATAACAAAATATATTATGATAAAGATAAACAAGTTCCTTGTTATTTAACTTACACCACCCCAAAAACCCATGAAATTATAAAAGAAAATCTCCATAAAGCAAGTATGTATGGTGGTCTTGATGATATAAAAGGAATAGGTCCAAGATATTGTCCTTCTATCGAAGATAAAGTTGTTAGATTTAGTGATAAAGAAAGACATCAACTTTTTTTAGAGCCCGAAAGTATATATTATGATGACATATATGTTCAAGGTTTTTCAACGAGTATGCCACATGATATTCAAGAACAAATGGTTCATAGTTTACCCGGTTTAGAAACGGCAAAAATTTTAAAATATGCTTATGCGATTGAATATGATGCCATCTATCCAACACAGTTAAAACAATCATTAGAAACCAAAAAAATCGAAAATTTATTTACAGCAGGGCAAATAAACGGAACTAGTGGTTATGAAGAAGCTGCATGTCAAGGTTTAATGGCAGGTATAAATGCCTCCTTAAAATTAGAAGGTAAAGAACCATTAATATTAAAAAGGAATGAAGCTTATATTGGCGTCTTAATCGATGATTTAGTAACAAAAGGAATAAGAGATCCATATCGATTATTAACATCAAGAGCAGAGTATAGACTTCTTTTAAGAAGTGATAATGCTGATTTAAGATTAAGTGAAATAGGTTATAAACTAGGATTATTATCTGAAGAAAGATATGAGAAGTTAAATAAGAAAAAAATGCAAATAAAAAACTTATATGATTATCTTAAAACAACCAAAATAACACCTAAAAAAGAAACAAATGATATCCTTGAAAAAATCCATACAAGTCCCATCAAAGATGGAATTAAATTATATGATTTATTAAAAAGACCAGAAGTATCTATAGATAAAATAAAATTATTTACGCCTTTAGATTATGATGATGAAATTCTAGAACAAGTAGATATCAACATTAAATATGAAGGATACATAAAAAAGGCTGAAGAAGAGGCTATGAAAATGTTAACATATGAAAATAAACCTATTCCTGAAGATATTGATTATTATAAAATTCATAATTTAGCAAGCGAAGCCAAACAAAAATTAACCGAAGTAAAACCTACATCTTTAGGACAAGCTTTAAGAATAAGTGGAGTAAATCCTGCTGATATTTCAATTTTAAGTATTTATTTAAAAAAGGAGTATCATAAATGAACACTCAAATGTTTAACCAAGAGTTACAAAAAATAGGTATTGAGGTAACTGATGATCAATTAAATAAATTAGAATTATATTATAAATTATTAATAGAATGGAATAGTAAAATTAATTTAACTAGAATAATTTCTAAAGAAGATGTTTATTTAAAACATTTTTATGATTGCTTAACTTTAGTTAAAATAATGGATTTAACAAAAATAAATACTTTTTGTGATATTGGAACAGGCGCTGGTTTTCCGGGAATTGTTATCAAAATCTTTTTTCCACATTTACATGTTACGCTTGTTGATTCTTTAATGAAAAGAGTTAATTTCTTAAATGATGTTATCGAAAAATTACATTTAGAAAAAATTACAGCTATTCATTTTCGTATTGAAGATTTTGCTCATAGCCATAGAGAAAAATTTGATTTAGTAACGGCAAGAGCTGTTGCTCCTTTAAATATTTTATTAGAGTATAGTATGCCCTTAGTTCAAAAAGACAAATATTTTTTAGCCATGAAAGCAAATATTGATGAAGAACTTCAAAATTCTTTAAACGCATCCAAAATCTTAAAAGCCAAATTAATAAAAAGAGAAGAATTTTATTTGCCTGTCGATGAAAGTAAAAGGAATTTACTTCTTTATCAAAAAGTAGATAAAACAAATAAGAAATATCCAAGAAAACCAAATGAAATAAAAGAAAGACCTCTATAGGTCTTTTAAAGTTAAAAAATTTTGGGAAATATTATTGAATTATTTCCCAAGATATAGTATTATATATATAAGAATAAAAGAATATGTATGGAGGGTTTGGCTATGAAAGAAAGTAGAGAAGTTGTTATATTAAATTTAGATGATATTTTGCCTAACAGATTTCAGCCAAGAATAAAATTTGATGAAAAAGCTATCGTTGAGTTATCTGAATCTATAAAAGAACATGGTGTAATCCAACCTATTATTGTAAGAAAAATAAGCGATAAATATGAAATAATTGCGGGTGAAAGAAGATACAAAGCAAGCGTTATGGCTGGAAAAACAAATATTCCGGCAATTGTTGTTGATTTAGATGATAAAGATAGTTCTGAAATAGCCCTTATTGAAAACGTTCAAAGAAAAGATTTAACACCTATAGAAGAAGCTATATCTTATCGTAAAATACTTGACATGGGATATTTAACACAAGATGAATTAGCGACTAAACTAGGTGTTGCCCAGTCAACAGTTGCTAATAAGTTGCGTCTTTTAAATTTAGATGACGATGTTCAAGATGCTTTATTAGACGAAAAGATATCAGAAAGACATGCAAGATCGTTACTTAAATTAGAAAAACCATCTATGCAAAAAGAAATGTTAAAAAGAATCATAAATGAAAGATTAACAGTTAGAAAAACTGATGAGGAAATTGATAAAATGATAAATAATATAACACCTTTTGATAGTATTGAAAATAATATGAATCAAAATATAAATACTAGTGTACCATCACAAAACATGGTAAATAATAATCCATTTGTAATAGAAAATAATGTTATGAATAATCCGGAAATGGTAAATGAAGAACCTATTAATATAAAACCAGCAAATATTGAAGTTTTAGATTTTAATGATTATGCTGAGACTAGTGAAAATAGTGCTAATAAATTAATAGAAGAAACTCCAAATATGGTAAATACTAATATTCCATCTATGCCAATTATCGAAGATACACCTATAAATGATAATGTAAATGATGTTAATAATGCATCTCCATTTAATTATGAACCATATCCATCAGCATCAGTTCCAGCTCAAAATACTTTTTCTAATAATATGATGAATGTACCTAATATGATGATTAACGAAGAAGAAAGTGGTTCATCTAATAATCAAATTAATCAAAATAATTTTATCCAAAATAATAATTTGGAAAATAATCTAAATGTACCATTTAATAGTAATATACCTACCGAAATACCTAACAATCAAATAGAAAATACAGCAAGCGATGCACCAGTAAATAATAATGAAAATAGTGCTGAATTGAGGCCAGGAAGATTCTTTAATATATTAAATGCTACTTCCGAAGACGATGAAGAAACTAAGGAAAATGCTTTTTCAAATCCATCTTCTGAAAATGAAAATAATATTTTTAATCAGCCTTTTAATCAAAATACTCAAGAAGAACCTGCAATAGAAAATAATTTCGAAGATAATTCCAATTATCAAAATAGTGTTCAAGAAAGCACGCCAAATATCAATCCGTTCAATTATGCTAGCGAACCTGTAACACCATATTATGAACCAGTTTCTCAAAATCAAGAAGCAAGCGAAGCCGAAATCAAAGAAGAGCCGGTTATGAATTTACGAGATGTTATTAATATGGTAAGAGATTGTGCCGACAAAATCGAAAAGAATAATTTTGAAATAGATACTGAAGAATTTGATTTTGATGACATGTATCAAATAATATTTAAAATTAAAAAATAATAGGCTTATCTATTATTTTTTTTAAGTTTAATGGTATAATTAAATTGGGTGATGAAGTATATGTATGATGTTGTTATTATAGGAGCAGGTCCATCTGGTTTGTTTGCTGCTTATGAATTAAAAAAGAAAAATCCTAAATTAAAAGTTGCTTTAATCGATAAAGGTCATCTTGCTGAAAATAGAGTATGTCCAATTTCTAAAACAGGAAGTAGTTGTAAAAATTGTAAACCTTGCGCTATTTTGTCTGGTTTCGGAGGGGCTGGAACTTTTTCAGATGGTAAACTCAATTTCATACCAAAAATAGGAAAATCAGATTTATTTAAATATATGAGTAAAAGTGAAGCATATCAATTAATTGATGATACCGAAGAAATATTTAACGAATTTGGTATGAATGCTGAGACATATCCATCTAATATGGACGATGCTCTAGAAATAAAAAAGAAAATAACCAAAATTGGAGCTGATTTATTAATAATTAAACAAAAACATCTTGGTTCTGATAAATTACCACATTATATAACCAATTTTACAAATTATTTAAAAAAAGAAGATGTAGTGGTATTAGAAAATTGTAATGTTTTTGATATTGAAAAAGAAAATAATATTTATAAAATTAAATATACATCAAAGGGTAAGCAAGTAGAATTATCATGCTTAAATGTTATTATAGGTCCTGGAAGAACGGGCGCTAAATGGGTTCAACAACTTGCCGATAAGTATAATATTGAATATTCATCACAAAGTATTGAAATAGGAGTTCGAGTAGAAGTTCGAAAACAAATTTTAGAAGATATTACGAATGTTATTTATGATCCGACTATCTTTATCAAAACGGATACTTATGGTGATGAAATTAGAACCTTTTGTACCAATCCGGGTGGCTTTGTTGCTAAAGAAAACTATGAAGGATATATATGTGTAAATGGTCATGCCCTTAAAGACAAAAAGTCTGAAAATAGTAATTTTGCCTTTATATCAAAAGTAAATTTAACGCATCCAACTACTAATACAAGAGATTATGGTGAATCAATTGCTCATATTGCTTCTGTCCTTGGAGCAGGAAAACCTATTGTTCAAACACTAAAAGATTTACGAAATGGAAGAAGAAGCGAATGGCATAGAATTGAAAAAGGCTTTATTGAACCAACTCTTAAAGATTGTGTTGCCGGTGATTTAGCCCTTGTTCTTCCTCACCGAATTATCTTAAATATTATTGAAGGCCTTGAAAAATTAGATAAAATTATACCAGGTGTTGCTAATGATGAAACCCTTTTGTATGGACCAGAAATCAAATTTTTTAGTAATGAAATAAAAACAGATAACAATTTTAAAA
The DNA here is from genome assembly GCA_947591565.1 of uncultured Bacilli bacterium. Lineage (GTDB taxonomy): Bacteria > Bacillota_I > Bacilli_A > RF39 > UBA660 > UMGS1045. Next base: position 9,744 of record CANQDH010000014.1, read on the forward strand.
TTGAAAAGGAAAATATATATTTTGTTGGTGATGGTGCTGGCAAAGCTGGCAATATTGTAACAGCTGCTGCAACGGGTCTTGTCGCTGCAAGAGATATTATCAAAAACTTCAAAAAATAAAGAAAAACACACGTTATAGTAAAATACATAAACTATACTGAGGTGTAAATTTATGAATTATGACTATCAGTATGGTAATCAGTATTATAATTACTATGACTGTTTTGGTATAAAAAGTACTGAGTATGAAATAATGGCTCCAGAACAATCACAAAATGTTCAGCCTGGAATGGAATATTTAATGAATCCAAGACCAATATTTGATAATCCCAATTATACAGGTAGTAACAAACTAAAAGATAAAGTTGCTATTATTACAGGTGGTGATAGTGGTTTAGGTAGAGCAGCTGCGATTGCCTTTGTTAAAGAAGGAGCAAAAGTAGTAATTCCATATTATAATGAGCATCGTGATGCCTTAGAAACCAAAAAATATATTGAACAATTAGGCGGAGAATGCCTCTTACTTAGTGGTGATATTACCGATAAGAACTTTTGTAAAAATATTGTTAAAGAAACACTAAATAGATATGGAAAAATTGATATTTTAGTAAATAATGCCGGTGTCCAATATCAACAAGACGATTTAAATAGTATTAGTGATGAACAATTTGACTGGACCATGAAAGTCAATATCTATGGCATGTTTTATTTAACTAAAGAAGTCTTACCTTATTTAAAATCAGGTTCTTCTATTATCAATTTGACATCTGTAACAACCTTTTATGGAGATCCGCAACTAATAGATTATGTTACAACAAAAGGAGCAATTGTTGGCTTTACACGTTCGCTTGCTCGTAATTTAGCCCTTAAAAATATAAGAGTTAACGCTATTGCACCTGGGTTCTTTTGGACACCACTTCAGCCAGCTTGCTGGGTTAAAGAAAAAATACCATCTTTAGGCTCAGATGCTGCTATGGCAAGAGGGGCTATGCCTTATGAACTTGCACCAACTTTTGTTTTTTTAGCAAGTGATGATTCTAGTTATATGACGGGACAGGTAATTCATAATAATGGTGGTCAAATAATGGGTTAAAGATACCTTTGTGCAACTTATAAAAAAATATTAAGGATAAAGAATAAGTCGTTTATAAATCCTTAATATTTTTTTCTTTTAACTCTAATTCATATAAAGTTTGATAATTTTTATTTCTTTTAAGTAATTCTTGGTGTTTACCCTCATCGATTACTTTACCATTATCGATTAATAAAATACGGTCGCTATTAATAACTGTCGACAAACGATGGGCAATAATTAAAATCGTATATTCGCCTTGCATATTTTGAATGGATTTTTGTATTTCAGCTTGTGTTTCATTATCTAGTGCACTTGTTGCTTCATCAAATAAAATAATTTCTGTTTTCAAAATAAGCGCACGTGCAATTGCAAGTCTTTGTCTTTGTCCGCCAGATAAGGTTACCCCACCTTCGCCAACAATGGTATCATATCCATTTTTAAGCGACATAATAAAGTCATGTAGACAGGCCATTTTACAAGCGTCTATCATTTCTTCTTCAGTTACATCCTCTTTAATAATTTTTAAATTATCACGGATGCTCATATTAAAGATATAAGGATTTTGACTAATAACAGATAAATTACCTCGAATAGAATCTTTATCTAATTCTGTTATTGGAATACCATCGATTAAAATAGTTCCACTTTGTGGATAATAAAGACCAGCAATTAAATTAAAAATCGTTGATTTACCACTACCACTTTTTCCTACAAATGAAACCGTTTCATTAGGTTTAATTTTGAAACTAATATTTCTTAATACTTCTTGATTTTTTTCATAATGAAAACTTACATCTTTAAATTCAATATTACCTTCAGCTTTTGTAATTTTTTTCGTTCCAAATACTTCTTTAGGAAACTTATCACCTTCTAGAATATCAAATATTTTTTCAGATGATAGGTTAAAGGTTTTTACAAAATCAAAAAGATTTTCAAATTCAGAAGAAATACTCATAATGCGTCCGCGATATTCTAAAACGATTAACATCATCGCTATTTCAAGTTTGCCATCTATAATGAAAAAAACACCTATAATCATTATTAAAAAATCAAGTAAATCGCGAGTATTGTCATTAATTAAACGAAATTTAGCGCGCGTACGATTTCGAACATGTAAAGCTTCATTTAAACAATCAATTTTTTTATCTGCACTTTTTATAAAACTATCTTCAGCATTTAATATCTTAATATCTTTAACTCCTCGTACTAATTCACTAATAAAACCAGAAGTGTCTTCCTTAGTTTTTTTAACTATTTTATTTTTTTCGAGAATCTTATTTGCGGCATACTTTTGACCAAAATAAAGAATAATTAAAAATAAACAATAAATGCAAAAAATTATTTTATTAAGGAAAAACATACTTATTAAAATACCAATGTTTGATAAAAAAAAGGTTCCATTATCAACAATAATATTAAATGCTTCAGCTAAATTACTTGTATCTTCATTAATTCTTTCAATAAATAATCCACTTGAATTATTATTTAAAGTATGCATATCGATTTTTAAAGTCTCTTTTGTTAGTTCAGATTGTATATTTTTTTTAATAGCAAAGTAGAAACGATTCATAAAATAGTTATTACAAAAGCGAATGAAATTACGGACTAATTCTACAAATAGAATAACAATCGTAATAAGAATTAAACGCTTCCATAAAGAACTTGTCAAAGCAACAATTCTTTTAGCTGTTAATAAAGGACTTAATATACTTACTGCACAATAAATAATACAACCTATACATATGAAAATTAAATCTTTTTTATTCTTTTTAGCAAACCTATAGGTTTTTCTTAAGTAAGTAAAAAAGCCTTTTTTTTTATTTTCTTTTTTCATATAGCAAGGCTCCTTTAACTAATTAAAATTATACATGAAATATCCTTTAGTTGTAAAGATTTTTCTTTGATTTTATTATAGGTTTATGACCTTTTAAATTAAAGTTATAAGTAACATGAAAAATTAAAAAGATGTTTCCTTGTCTTGTTTTATAATAAGTGATAAAATAATGGTGCAAAATTTATAAAATGGTTGATAGAATGTTTAAATTAGTTTCAAAATATAAACCTAGTGGAAATAAACTAAAAATAGTTTTTGCTCATAATAAAATTTTTGATGGATAATTTTTTTAAAAATAAAATAATTATTTTTAAAAGATCATGTTGAATATTTTATCTCTTATTAATGCTACCATTTAAAAAACATTTTATTATTTTTTAAGTTTTATTAAATTTAGAAAAATGAACAAAATAATACTAACAATAATTAGATAGACAAAGTAAATTTGTGAACGCCATTCGCGTTCTATTATAATTGTTAAAAAATAAAATATTTTTAACATATAAAGATGAATGATTTTGAAAGCTAAATTTGATATAATTTTATTAGTATTAAATATGTATCCTATTGATAATATTTTATGATTTTTCAGACGCGTCTGAAAAATTTAAAGAAAGGAATTTTATAATGTTAGAAAAAAATAATAATATGGCTTTGGAAATTAGCAAATTAGTAAACGAAGCTAAAAATAATTTGGTGAAAGAAGTAAATAAATCTATCATTTAGGTTTATTGGAACATAGGTAAAATTATTGTAAAACACGAAAATGAAGACAATAATAGATTAGAATATGGTAAAGAGGTTTTAAAAGAATTATCTAAGGAGTTAACTAAATTGCTAGGAAAAGGATATTCTTATACTAATTTAACGTATATGAGATGGTTTTATAATATTTATCCAGATTATAATATGATAAATGAAAATTTAAGTTGGTCCCATTATGTAGAATTAATTACTATAAAAGATAAAACAAAAAGAGATTTTTATGAAAAAGAATGCATTAATTCCAATTGGTCTGTTAGAGAATTACAAAGACAATTAGATACATCTTTATTTGAAAGACTTTTACTTTCTGATGGAAA
>CANQDH010000015.1 GCA_947591565.1 uncultured Bacilli bacterium
ATCAGGATCATCAGCATATATGAGATTCAAACTTCCAGTAGGATTTGATAGTGTAGATACTACAAAATGGCAAAATCAAACAGAAGAACCATCTATAGATGTTCCTAATACTGGTAGTGGAAGCAGTGTCATTATTTCTTGTATTGTTTTAATTTCAGCTCTTTGTCTAATAATAGTATTTAAAAAACAAAAAATATTCAAAATATAAAACTTTAAACCCCAGTTAAGTAATAACTGGGGTTTAAATGTCTTAATTATTACTAAAATACACTATTTAACTTATTATAAAAATATTGCTTTTTACCCTCTAAATGGGTTATACTTATATAGTAGGATGTTGTTGTATGAAGGTTATAGAAGGAAAAGAAAGTAATACTTATGTAGACAATAAAATTACGAAGTCTTCTAAAGAAGACTCTTTTAGTGACTCTATTAATTTTAATATACAACTTCTTTATAGCTAATTAAAAAATGTAGGAAGAAGTTGAAGTAAAATGGCAAAACATGAAACATATATAGATAAAAATAAATGGAAAAAAGAAAGATTAAAAACAATTGTTAAAAAAGCAATAATCTTAGTATTATTAATTTTTGCATCTAATTTTATTATAGATAAAACATTTCACTACAACTTCTTAAGTAATACAATGAAAGCTATTGTTGGTTTAGTTGATAAAGCAGAAGACGTTCCTAGTATAGAATTAGAATCAGATGGATGGGCAGACAAAGTAGATGGCTCATGGCATATTACTAAAACTAGTACTTGGGGAGGAATAGGAGAAGCTCAAATAGAAATTGATGTAGAAACAATTGCTAAAACAGCTGAAACAAATAAAGATATAGTCTTAGTATTAGATAATTCATATAGTATGAGAGGAACAAAAATAGAAAATTTAAAGAAAAATACTAAAGAATTAATTAATACCATCTTAAATGAAGGCAATAATAAAATAGCTATTATAAACTTTAATAAAATGGCCAATATTCTTTCTGATTTTTCAGACGATATTAATTTTTTAACTCAACAAATAGATAATATGCCAACTACAGGAAAAACTAACTATAATGCCGCATTAAAATGCGTAGATAATATATTAGAAAATTATGTTCCTAAAGGGAATAGAGACTTAGTTGTTTTATTTCTATCAGATGGATATCCTTGTGAAGATACACCAAATCAAATAGCTACATATGAGGTGTTAAAAGAAAAATATCCTTTTATGGCACTTAATGCTGTTCAATATGAAATGGGAAATACTATTCAACCAGAATTAATAGAAATAAGTGATAAACAGTATTTAGCGACCGAAGAAAATCTAGGTATAGTTTTATATGAAGCTATAATATCTCCAAATTCTTATGAAGAATTTACTATAACTGATGTTATTAATGGTGAAGACTTTTATATAGATACCAAAAATGATATAGAAACTTCAATAGGAAAAGTAAGTTTAGCTAAAGAAGCTGGAAAACAAACTGTAACTTGGGATTTAGGAGGTAATACTTTCAAAACAGGAAGTACAGCCAAAATGATTATTAAGTTAAAAATTGTTAGTAAATATCTTTCGAATCATAGTACAGAATCACTAAGCTACTTCGAACACGAATACGGCAAAACCTATCAAACAAATTTATCGACAGAAGCCAATGTTAAATTCGCTGATGAAGATGAAGAAACAAAAAAAACCGAAGAAAGTCCGATGCTTCCAGCAGTATTTCAAGTTATTTATCGTGATAACTGCGTAAGTGATTGGTTTTGGTGGGATGATGCTGGTACAATTGTAGAATATTATGTAAACACTCCAGTTAAGTTTATTGAAGGCGGTGGAATGTGTGGAACTTTAGAATTTGCTGGATGGGGAATTAGAACAGATGGTGTCAAAAAGGTTAATAATGATACGTTTATAATGCCAAGTAAAAATGTAGAAATATATGCAATTTATAAAGACAAAACCATTACCAAAAGATTAGATGGCAATGTCTTCTCTTATCAAAATCCTAACGATAAATTACTTTATGATGTTATAAAAAAAGCCGCTATAAATAACAGAAAAGCCAAAAAGTATGAAGGCGAAGGTTTCGATGGATTTACTAATGATATTTATTACTACGATTATTCTAATGAAAATGGACGTTCAGGAACAGGCCCAGACAATAATTATGTAATGTTTGGGGGATTGTGTTGGCGTATGATGAGAACTACGGAAACTGGTGGAGTAAAAATAATGTATTATGGAGATGATTGTAATAATCAAAATTATATTGTTGGAAACTTTAATAACCAAAGTAACTCTCTTTCTTATGCAGGATATATGTATAATAAAGTGTATGATTCTCAATTAGCTTCTTTCATTTCCAATAAAGTTATTCTATATGATTCCTATACTATTGATAATAACGAATATCATGGATTTCTGGTTTCTAATAATATAAATTATGATAGAGAAACAGGAAAATATAATTTAGAATCAACTTATTATGTCAGTAATTCTTCCTATTATATGAATTCAAATTTTTATACATGCCTTTCATATACAGAAGAATCTTGTGATGAAGTTTATTATGTAGTTTCTACTAAAAGAGGAAATTATAATAGTGGTGATTACAAGTACTATTATGAATATACATTCAATATGATAAAACTAACAGGGGGTAACGATATAAATTATTATAATAAGGAAATACTTATGGGAAGTAGCTATATAAAAAATGAAGATGGAACCTATAATCTAACTAATTTAAATAGTAAAAATCTTTTAAATTGGGATGGAAGAACAAGAAGTTATATTTGCGAAGATGTATCAAAAAGTGAAAATTGCTCTAATATTTTTAAAATAAGCAATTCAGACGAAAAATCATATAGTTATTATAAAAAAGATATATTATATGGAAATGATGCTGAGTATAACACTCAAACAGGTCTTTATACTTTAAAAGATACCGATAGTTTTCAAAATATAGACATAGATTTAAATAAATATCATTACACATGTGGTAATGAAGAGACAACATGCAAAGAATTGAAGGTTTTACATAATTATAGCTATGAAAGTTCAAATGGAAATTATTATTACTACTTTATTACTTTAAAAAATGGAAAAACTATAGAAGATGCTATAAATGAAATGCTATATGCTGATGATGTTAATGTTTATGACTCTGATGCCAAAAAAACTCTTGAACAATGGTATGAGGATAATTTATTAGATTATAATGACTATATAGAGGATACTATCTTCTGCAATGACAGAAGTATTGCAAGTATAGGTGGCTGGGATAAAAATAGTAAATTAAGTGATTATTTTGATTTTGTAAACTACAGTGACGATGATAAAGAAATTTCTTTATTATGTCAAAGAGAAACAGATAGCTTTAGCCTAAGTAATAGTAAAGCTAAATTAAATTATCCGATTGGATTAATGGCAAATAATGAAACTTCTTTAATGAAAGCTTCTATATATTATAGAGAATTCTTGATTACACCAGATTATTTTTCAAATAAAATCCATATGTCACCAGGGAATGACCCCAATTTACAAGATAATCATTTTTCTCCAGTAATTTCATTAAAAAAGGGTACCGAATATATTTCTGGAAACGGGACAAAAGCTAATCCTTATATAATAAAAACAAATTAAACATAGTGATGTGATGTATAAAATGAAAAAAATTAAACATTTAAATAAAAAAAACATTTTAACTTTTATAATAATTATTTCAATTGTTATTAGTATTTCTATAATAGCTTTTTCAAGACAAACTATCTCTGTTGAGCTTGATAATCATAGTGAATTAGAGCCAAATAGTGAAATAACTTATTATTTAGATATTAGAGCTGACGGCATTGATAAATATAGTCATTCAACAGATTATCATGAAAATTCAGTTGCTGAAACAAAAAGTGGTTATCTTTTTATTGAGGATGTAGTACCTAATGGTCTAACTTTTAATGGCTTTGTAACAACTGAAGACGGGACAATAGGAGCTCATAGTGAATATGGTACATGTGATGGCTATGTTATTGATGATAGTGAAGGATTAGAAGACATAAATAACTACCATGGTCTTCATTATAACGAAGAAACTAAAACAGTTTCATTTAAAGTAAAAAATTTACAAGCAGGTTGCACACTTACGGTTGGAATAAAAGCAATGGTTCCAAGTTACGAAAATATTTTATTAACACAGCCAAAAAGATATGATTTCTATAACACATCAATAATTAATGGTGATGGATTTCCAAGAGTATCTAACACCGTGCATTCATATGCTGGGGAAAATGGTAACAGATTTTGGAATGTTACATATGAGATAGATGGCGATATAGACTGGCTACTGGATAATTATAAGCATAGTTATTCATATTATGGCATAGATATGCCTGATGCAATGCTATATTCAGAAGGCAGCATAATTCAAACTTTACCCGAAATGTATATTGAAGGTTATGATTTTAGTGGATGGCATTCCGAAGATGTTACTATTGATAACAATCAATTTACAATGCCAAATAAAAACATAGTAATAAAAGGTACTTTTACAAAAGCCAAACCTTATAAAGTAACTTATGAAATAGAAGGTGAACTTCCTGACGAATATATAGTACCAGATGAAAAAGAATATTATCCAAATCAAACAATTAAAATAGATTTTTTAGAAAAAGGAAATACATTTAATGATGCAACATTTAATGGCTGGCAGACAGAAGATATAAATGTTGAAGATGATGGCACTTTCTTGATGCCTAATCATGATATTAAATTTACTGGTTCTTTCAACATTATTAAATATAAAGTAGAATATCAATTTGATGGCGATGTAGTACCACCAAATAGCGCTGATTTACTTCCAACTACTAAGTGGTATAAACCAGGTGAAAAAATAGTATTAGAAAACGTTATATCACCAAGTGGTTTCAAATTTGTTGGTTGGAATAAAGATAAAAAATTTATAATGCCTGAAGAAGATGTATATGTTACTGGAGAATGGGTTGTAAGATATGGTGATTTTTCACCAACTATAACTAACGAAATATTAAATAAAAAAGAAAAATATGAAGCAGGGGATACAATTCAGTATAAAATAACTATAACTAATACAGCAACTTTTAGAATAAGAGAAATAATAGTTAAAGAACATAATGAGGATTCCTATTTTATTGAAGGAGTAGAATATGAAAAAAATACAGACCATTTTGTAACTATACCAACAATTGAACCAGGAGAAAAAGTTGAAGTTTATGCCGAATATGTTGTAAAAAGTGACGACCAAATAATAACAAATACAGCCGAAATAATGGGTGCTATAAATGATAATAATTACGAATTAAATACAGATGTAGCTTATAAAGCAACCAATGAAATAACAAGACAAGCTTCAAACTCAACATTAAAAATATGCAAAAAAGTAAGTGGAGTAGGACCAGAAAGATATTTCCAATTTAATATAAAAAGCACAACAGAAGAATATGAGACATCAATAAGAATAAAAGAAAATGAATGTCGAACCATAACAATAAATCAAGGGACATATATAGTAAATGAAATAATACCATCAGAGTATCAATTAGAAAGTGTTAAAGGTTCAATAACATCTAATAATAGTGAATTAATAGTCGAAGATGGAAATGAATATGAAATAACCTTTACAAATAAATTCAAAAGAAAAGGATTCTTACATTCATTTGGAACAACTATAAATGAAGTAGTACAAGGAGGGTAAAAATGAAAAATAAAATAAATACAAATACTCAAATAATAACACTCCCAAAACTAAAAAAGAAAAAATTAAAATTTAATAAAAAATCATTAAGATACTTAATTCTATTAGCTTTCATAATTGTAATTGGTGTAACATCTGCTTTTTATATAAGTAGTGTTGCTATGGTAAATAACTTTAAAACAAGTACTTATGACGTAAAATTAGAAGAAGAATTTAATGGTACTTTTGGTACAAAAAAAGTAAGTATTGTTAATAATGAAGATAATACACCTGTAGTATTAAGAATAAATTATTTAGAAGTATGGAGTAAATTAAATGAAGATGGTATATATGATACCTTAAGTAACAAATTTAATGGTTCAGATGTTGTTACTAAAGAATGGACTGAAGAATTTAAAACAAATTTTACTCTTAGAGATGATGGATGGTACTACTACAATAAAGTGTTAGAACCAGGTGATAGAGTAGAAATACTAAAATCAATTACTCTAAATGATGAACTAATTCAATCATCTTCAAATTATGAAAATTATAAAACATATAATTATGAATTAACTTTTAATTATGAAGCAATTCAAGCAACTAGTGAAGCAATAAGTGATATATGGGAATTATTTGTTGAAATTGATCAAAACAATGAAATTGAATGGAATTAATAATAAATAAAAATGTATAGGAAGAAGTTGAAGTAAAATGGCAAAACACGAAACATACATAGATAAAAATAAATGGAAAAAAGAAAGACTGAAGTCAATTGCTAAAAAAGCAATAATCTTAGTGTTATTAATTTTTGCATCTAATTTTATCATAGAAAAAACATTTCACTACAACTTCTTAAGTAATACAATGAAAGCTATTGTTGGCTTAGCCAATGAAAGAGAAGATGTTCCAAGCATAGAAATAGTTTCATCTGGTTGGGAAACTCAAGAAGTTGGAGCATGGCGTGTTACTAAAACAAGTAGTTGGGATGAAGAAGCCAATGCTAATATAGTTCTTGATGTAGAAAGTATTTCCAAAATATCTACTATAAAAAAGGACGTAGTTTTAGTATTAGATAATTCATATAGTATGAAAGGAACTAAATTAGATAATTTAAAAAGCAATACTATTGATTTAGTACATAATGTTTTAGGATATGAAGGAAATAAAATAGCTATAATAAATTTTAACAGAAATTCAGATATATTATCAGATTTTACTACAGATGAGAGAGTACTAACTGATATTATTCAAAAATTAGAGCCAGTAGGTACAACAAATTATAATGCTGCTCTTAAAAACGTTGATAAGTTATTAGAAACTTATCAACATGAAGGAGACAAAGATTTAATAGTACTCTTTTTATCAGATGGGTATCCTTGTGAAGATACTCCAAATCAAATAGCAACTTATCAAATGTTAAAAGAAAAATATGATTTTTTAGTATTAAATGCTGTTCAATATGAAATGGGAGATAAAATACAACCAGAATTAATAGAAGTAAGTGATAAACAGTATTTAGCTACAGAAGCAAATTTAGGATCAGTACTATATAAAGCAATAGATTCGTCTGATTATTATGAAGAGTTTGTAATTACCGATTTAATAAATGGGGAAGACTTTTATATTGATTCTGAATCAGATATTAAAGCAACATTAGGAACATTTCAATTAGTAAAAGAAGATGGAGTTCAAAAGGTAATATGGGATTTAGGAGAAAACGCTTATAAAACAGGAACAACTGAAAGAATGACAATTCATTTATCATTTATAAAAAAAGATACTGAATATGAAGAACTATATAGTAGTGAAGATTATGAAGAATTTATAAGTAAAAGTTATGTTACTAATTTATCAGCAAATGTAAAAAGCAAATTTAATGGTGAAGAGCCAGAAGATATTACAAGTAATGATAGTCCGAAATTACCATCAACATACTATGTTTTCTTTGATCCAGGAACTTCTGGACACCCTTTGGATGGTAGACATGCTGAGGAACATTATGTTGGAGAAATAATAACTTTGGATCATTTTAATGTAAATAATTGGTGGACACCAAGTGGAAAATATTATGATTACGGAATGCCATCAAACGTTACTAAAATAAATAATAATCAATTTATTATGCCAAACGAAAACGTATATGTTTATGGAATTTGGGGAAATGTTTCAATGACAAAATCTATGGACGGCTCAATATTTTCGGTTCATGAAAAAGATAAATATCTATATAAAGCTATTAAAAGTAAGGCGTTTTTGAGTCAGAAAGTCGAAAAATATAATGGTGAAGGTTCAAATGATTTTGAAAACGACGTTTATTATTACACAGGTGCCGATTACACCACTGATGAATATGTCATATTTGCAAACTATTGCTGGCAGATAGTGAGAACCACAGATACAGGGGGAGTTAAAATTGTTTTATATGGTGAAATAGGTGAAGAAGGTACTTGTTATAATGAATTTAGATTTTATGATTCTCCATTAGAAGATAGATATAATTATAGTTATTCACTTTCTGGTGTTGGTTTTATGTATGATGATAAAACAGATTATGTATCTTTTTCAACCATGGACGACGCTATTGGAGAATATGATTTGTATTCAACTGTAGATTTTTACCCAAATAATTATTATTCAAAACAGATAAAATATGATGAAGAAAATTATGAATATCAACTTATAGATCCTATATTAGGTAGTGAAATCCCCGATGAAGAAAAAGTTGGCTATTATACTTTATGTGGTGGAACCTCAAATACATCATGTAGATATGCAGATAAAATCGTATCTATAGAAGAAAGTGATTTTGGATATTTATATGGAAGAAGCATTAGAATGGAAAGTGGAGAAACTTTTGACGAAGCTAATACTATAAGAATTGGAACAGGTTATGAAGTTCAAGAGGATGGGACATATAAATTAATAAATGAACAAAAATTAAAAAAAGATGAATATAAAGAGAAGTATAAATCTTACGAAAAAACGTATGCATGTACGAGTGATGAATGCTATAGGATATACTATATTTATGAATCCAATGAAAGCTATTTTAAATATTATAATGGAGGTTATTATAGTAGAACATTAGATAAATTATATGGTAATTCTTATTCTTATGATAATGAAACAGGATTATATTCATTAACAGATCCTAAAACATTTATTGAATTGAACGGGGATTTGACTTCTCATCATTATATCTTGGCAGATAGCTATAATGAAGAATGTACAGAAAAATGTAGTCAAATTGGATATATTTTTGGAACAGGAGGAGCTCGATGGCAAGGATATAATGATACTACTTATGAATTACAGTACATTGTGTTTGAAAATGGTAAAGGGCTTAACGATTATATTTATGATTCATTGTATAATAATGTTAACGTAAAAGATTCCAACGCCAAAAAAGTTCTAGAAAACTGGTTTGAAAATAATTTATTAGATTATCAAGATTATTTAGAAGATACAATATTCTGCAATGATCGTACTATCTATGATTTAGGATCATTCAATCCAAATGGAGGAGAATTAAATCAAGCTCTCTTTTTTAGAAATCCTGTTAATCCAACATTGATATGCAAAAATAAAATGGATAGTTTTAGCATTAGTAACGAAGAAGCGAAATTAAAATATCCTATTGGACTATTAACAATTGATGAAGCTTTACTTGCAAATGGGAGTTTAAAAGATGAAATAGCACTTATGACCCCTCATAGTATAAACATGTATGGTAACAATTATATAACACCAAATATTGGAATTACATCTTATTCTCGTAATTGGCCAAATGACGATTTTCCTTATATAAGTTCTGGAAGTCCAAATGGGGATTTAAATATAGTACCTGTAATATCGTTAAAGAAAGGGATAAAATACACAAGTGGTAATGGCTCTTCTTGGGAACCATATATTATAGATATGAATGAGGAAGGAGAATAACATATGAATATATTAAAAGACGACAAAAAAACAAATTTATATGTTATGATAATTTTTCTTCTTTTAATTTTAATTACGTTAGGAGCTTTAACTCGTTCTACAATATCTTCACCATTAGAAGACGAATCTACTGTTGCTCCTAACAGTGAATTAACATATTACATTAATATTGATTACTCAGGAAACGATAATGATGGAAATTGGGCATATTATAAAGAACAATGTATAGCAAAAGATTTTGACATAGAAAGTTTGCCTAAAACAGAAGAATATGGGTGGTTTGATGATGATGGAACATTCTATTATTACTGGTTTGACACGTGTGAAATATCCAACGCTAAAAGTGGTTATTTATACGTTGAAGATGTTATACCTGCTGGTTTAACATTCAATGGCTTTGAAAAAACTTTAGATGGTACTATAGGTGCATATACAAATGATGAAAATTTAATTTGTGATGGCTATGTAATTGATGATAGCGAGGGACTAGAAGACTTAAATAATTATCATGGTCTCCACTATGATGAAGAAACAAGAACCGTGTCGTTCAGAATAAAAAATTTACAAGCCGGTTGTAGATTAACTATAGGAATAAAAACAATAACTCCTTCAATTGATGAAGAAAGTGAAATCCCTTCTGAAAAAAGAAAAGATTTTTATAATTTTACTACAATTCATGGAAATGGATTAAGTGCCAATTCCAATTTTGTTCATGCCTATATGGGGCAGGATAATTTAAGATTTTGGAGTGTTAACTATAAATTTGAAGGAGAAATTCCTAAAGAAGTAGAAGAAAACCTTCCTATCCAAACCCTATATGTAGCAGGAAGTAAAGTTGCAGTTTCACCCCCAATAAATATAGAAGGATATGAATTTAGTGGTTGGGAATGTGATGAGGTAAATGTGGAAAAAGGTATTTTTACTATGCCTAGTAAAAATATTACGTTTAAAGGGAGCTATAGGAGTATAGATTCTCATAAAGTTAGATATCAATTAGATGAATCTTCTCCAATTCCAAAAGACTATTCTTTACCAGAAGAACGAAACTATTACCCAAATGAAACAGTAAGATTAGACATTTTAACTAAAGGTGATGTTTTAAATGACTATAGATTTTTAGGTTGGGAGACAAATGATGTTGAAGTATCAAAAGAAGATAGAGATTTCTTAATGCCTTCTCATGATATAACCCTAACAGGTAAATTTGAAGAAGCAAAATATAAAGTAGAATATAAATTTGAAGGCGAAATAATGCCCCCTAATAGTGATGAATATCTTCCACCAACACAGGAATTTTTACCAGGAACAAAAGTAAAATTAGAAAACGTTATATCACCAAGCGGTTTTAAATTTGTTGGTTGGAATAAAGATAGTAAATTTGAAATGCCTTCTCATGATGTTATTGTTTATGGAGAATGGGTTGTAAGATATGGTAATTTTTCGCCAACTATAACTAATGAAATAGTAAATGAAAAAAGTCGATATAAATCAGGAGATACAATTCAGTATAAAATAACTATAACTAATACAGCAACTTTTAGGATAAAAGATATAATAGTTAAAGAACATAACGAAGAATCTCACTTTATTGAAGGAGTAGGTTATGAAAAAAATACAGACCATTTTGTAACTATACCAACAATTGAACCAGGAGAAAAAGTTGAAGTTTATGCTGAATACGTTGTAAAAGAAGAAGATCAAATAATAACAAATACAGCCGAAATAATGGGTGCTATAAATGATAATAATTATGAATTAAATACAGATGTAGCTTATAAAGCAACCAATGAAATAACAAGACAAGCTTCAAACTCAACATTAAAAATATGCAAAAAAGTAAGTGGAGTAGGACCAGAAAGATATTTTCAATTTAATATAAAAAGCACAACAGAAGAATATGAAACATCAATAAGAATAAAAGAAAATGAATGTCGAACCATAATTATAAATCAAGGGACATATATCGTAAATGAAATAATACCATCAGAGTATCAATTAGAAAATGTTAAAGGAGCAATAACATCTAATAATAGTGAATTAATAGTCGAAGATGGAAACGAATATGAAATAACCTTTACAAATAAATTCAAAAGAAAAGGTTTTCTTCATTCATTTGGAACAACTATAAATGAAATCATTCAAGAAAGAAAATAAATAACGTATTTTGTTGAATTTTCAATTTTGGTGTGATATTATATACCTGAATTTATCAGTTTTAAAAAAGCAAAATCTCTCGAACTCAGTGTTTATGCTGAATTGAGAGATTTTTAAATGTTTGAAAAAGTGAGTACATGATTTTATTTTTTTG
Organism: uncultured Bacilli bacterium; assembly: GCA_947591565.1. Lineage (GTDB taxonomy): Bacteria > Bacillota_I > Bacilli_A > RF39 > UBA660 > UMGS1045. The sequence goes on from CANQDH010000015.1 coordinate 11,951, forward strand.
ATTGTTTACAAATTTTTTTAATATTTTTTTCACTTATTATTTGATAATCGGTTCTAAAATTATAAAGCGTATGCAGTTTATCAGTTAAATCAGTTCTAGTGTAACTTGGAATATAATCATTTCCGACAAGATATAAATTATAATTTTTTAAAGTATCAATAATTTCTGAAACAGTGTGTTTTTCATCAAGTTTCTTTTCTAAATATCTAAATATAACTAGAGATAAGAAGCAAGAAAGAAAGTGAGCTTTAATTCTGTCTTCTCTAGATAAATAAACAGGTCTAGCTTTAAATTCAGTTTTCATGATTCTGAATGATTCTTCAATTTCCCATCTTCTTTTGTTTATTTTAATTATTTCTTCTACATCATCTTCTAAGTTAGTACAAACAGCATATAAACCATCATATAAAGATTCATCATTAATTTTATCTTGATTTAAATTATAATTGTTTACTTCAGCAACTTCACCATCTTTAGTTGTAGGAATAACTTCAATAAACCTTTTGGGATCATTTTCATTATAACTTTTTATCTTTTTTGGACTTTTTTCGATTATATTAATGGCTCTTTGAATTTGTTTTTCTCTGATTCTTTTTTGATATTCTTGATATTTAGGAGAGAAAGTAACAATTAATCTTTGTTCAATTCCATCTTCTTTAATCCATCTTTCTTTATAAAATATCTTATCATAATATTTATTAATTAATTCTTCATCATCTCTTAATTT
>CANQDH010000016.1 GCA_947591565.1 uncultured Bacilli bacterium
TCAAGTGACATATAATACATCAGATTTGAGACATAATCAAATACTAACACTTAAGACATTATCATAAACTAATCAAATAATTAGTTATCATTTAGTAAATAATATTGATTTATATAATTTTATTGATATAATTATATTAACAATTTGATAACGGAGGAAATTATGGTAATAGGTAGTAAAATAAAAGAAAAAAGATTACAATTAGGAATGTCTCAAGAAGAACTAGGACAAAAAATGGGTGTTTCAAAAGTTTCTATTTGTGGTTATGAAAGAGGAACAAGAACACCAACAATCGAGAACTTTGTCGATATGATTCGTATACTTGATTTAACACCAGATGAGTTACTTGGTAGAGAAGTCAAAGTTATAAATGATAAAGAAGAAGTTTATAGTGCTTACGTATCTAAAATTGATTTACAAATACTTAAAGAATTAAAAACGCATGGAAAACTTTATAATAAAATCGCATCTGATCCTAAACGTACTATCGAATTAATTGACAGATTGTGTAAGTAGGCTACTTAAGGTAGCTTTTTTTATGACGAATTTGTCATAATTCTTTATAATATGTGAAAATTACTTTATAATAGATATGGTGGTTTTTATGAAAACAATTATGATTGTTGAAGATGATGAAACAATTAGTTTAGGATTAGAGTGCTACCTAAAACAAGAAGGTTTTAAGGTCTTAATTTTTCATAATGAAGACTGTTTAAATTATTTAGATGGTGTTCATCTTGTTCTTTTAGATATTGGTTTACCAAATACAAATGGTTTTGATTTATTTTCTAAAATCAAAGAAATAGATAATATTCCCATTATCTTTTTAACTGCTAGTGATTTAGAATCATCTATCATTAAAGGTTTAGAAATGGGCGCTGATGATTATATTACCAAACCCTTTAAAACGAAAGAACTTTTAGCGCGTATCAAAAATACCTTAAAAAGAAGTCAAAGTACAAGTCATATTATTAAACTTGGAAATGTATCGCTTGATTTAAACCAAGGTAAAGTTTTTAAAAATGGTATAAATATCTTTTTAACATCTTTAGAATATAAAATCTTTGTCATACTTGCGTTAAATCCTGATACGATTTTTTCAAGAAAGAAACTTCTTACAGATATATGGGATGTTAATGAAGAGTATGTGTACGATAATACATTAACGGTATACATTAAAAGAATAAGAGAAAAAATAGAAGATAATCCGAGTAATCCTAAAATTATTATTACCGTAAGAGGCTTAGGATATAGAATAGGAAGTTTATGAAAAAAAGAATTTTATTTATAAGTTTACTTTCATTATTTATTATTATTTTATGTCTTTTCATATCCTTTAAAATAAATAATCTTTTGTTAATGGTTATTGCAAATATTTTGTGTTTTAGTATATATCTTTTTTGTTTTTTAAGATACCAAAAAAAGTGTCATCAAAAATGTGAAGAATTAAGTTTATATATGAATAAAGTTTTAAATGGTAATTATTCTTTTGATATAAGAGATTATTGTGAGGGACCATTTAGTATATTAAAAAGTGATATATATAAACTTACCGTCAAACTAAAAGAACAAACGGAAATCGCTATTTCAGAAAAAAATAATTTAGAAACTATTTTATCGGATATATCCCATCAAATAAAAACACCTCTTACGAGTATGCATATTATAAATGATTTACTAATGAATTCTAAATTAAGTAAAAAAGAAGAAAAACAATTTTTAAAGAAAAATGAATTACAATTAGAAAAAATAGAGTGGTTAGTAATATCGTTACTTAAATTATCAAGACTTGATAATGGTTTTATTAAACTTGAAAAAAAAGAAGTTAATTCTCATGTTTTAATTAATAAGGCTTTAGAAAATATCTTAATACCAGTTGAATTAAAAAAACAAACGTTAAAAAAAGATATTGCGAACTTTTCTTTAAATGTGGATTTAAACTGGACAGTTGAAGCCCTTTTAAACATTTTAAAAAATGCTCATGAACATGCACCAATTGGTGGTATGATTAAAATAACAGCAGGTGATAATCCTCTTTATTCTTTTATTAAAATTGAAAATAATGGTCCTAATATCAGTTCTAAAGATATACCGCATATCTTTGAAAGGTTTTATAAAGGAGATAATCAAAAGGACAGTATAGGAATTGGTCTTAATCTTGCGAAAAAAATTATCGACCTTGAGGGTGGTAATATCTCTATCAAAAGCGAAAAAGATAAATGGACCTGTTTTGAAATCCATTTTCATAAAAGTATAATATGACAAAACTGTCATATTTTTTATGGCTTTTTTATTGTATAATGAAGTTGGTGATATAGATGACAATAATTAATCAATTAACTAAGAGGTCTTTACTTAAAAATAAAAGAAGGACAATTGTAACTTTAATAGCCGTTATTTTAACATCAACACTTCTTTTTGCTACGGGTTTTGCTTATAGTACATATAAAACAAGTGAAATAAATAATTATCAAAAAATGGGTAAAGATTACGATGCTACCATTAACAATATGCCTTTTTCGAAAAGAAGTTATTTTGATAATTACGAAAATATAAAAAAATATGAATATATTTCTAAAGTATATGATACTAAAGAATATTACACTTTAAATGGTGAAGATTATCCATATTCGATTTATACCATATCAGATGGCATCAAATTTGAAATGGACCAAGGCAGACTTCCCGAAAATGATGATGAAGTTGTTATATCTAATTTTTTTGATAAAAACATAGGTGATGTTTTAAAGTTAAATATTATCGATAAAGATGGAAATGTTTTCTATAAAGAATACAAAATAGTTGGTATTAAACAAAACACGTCATATATAGAATCACACTATATTTATACTAAGGGCGTCCATATAGATGAAGTGGATAACACTATTTTTTATATCTATTTAAAAAATAAAAAAAAGGCCTATGATAAACTTTATACTTTAGCTAAAACTTTAGGTTTAGAAGAAGATTATTCAAGTGGCGGACTAAACTATCAAAATATGGATTTTAATACTAGCTACCTTAAGTTATATGGTGTTTATCAAGATCCTTTAGATAGCGCAGTCATATATCTATCACTTATTCTTATCTTAACAGTTATATCTGTTTTTTCTTCGATTATTATCTATAATTCTTTTTCGATATCTCTTTTGGATAGAATAAAACAAATAGGTATTTTACGAAGTGTTGGTATGACCAAGGTGCAGGTTCGAAAATTAGTTTTTAAAGAAGCCTTTTATGTAGCCGTGATTGCTATTCCGGTAGGTTTTGTAATTAGTCTTTTATTTGTGACAGTAATTATTAATTATATTAATTTTCTTCAAAATGGTTTAAGGGTATTTACGTTTAAAATCGATTTATCTTACCTTTTAATTAGTTTTCTTTTCCTTATTTTAACGATTATGTATTCAGCCTTTTTTACATCGATGCGTGCTAAAGAAATAACACCCATGGAAGCTATAACACAAAATAAAGATATAAAAGTTAAAAAAAAGAAAAGAGAAAAAAGGAAAATATTTGGCATTTATGTTTTTTTAGCAAAAGCTAATATGTCAAGAAATAAACATAAATATAGGGTCGCGATTATGGGAAGTGTTGTTTGTATGGCTTTATTTATGATGGTAGCAACCTTTGTCAATTTCTTTAAGATAGGTATAGATGCAGATGACAATCATATTTATGCGCGCCTTAGTACAAGTGATTTTACGAAAGAAGAAGTTAAAAAAGATGTTCAATCGCTACTAGATTTAGATATAACTTATGACTATATTATAACTGAAAAATTATTTAAACAAGTAGATGGTAATTTTGATGCAAATTATACTGATGATTATTTAAAACAATTTTTACCATCATCACACCCAAGCTTTGATATCATTACATTAGATGATTATATATATGAAAAAATTAAAAAAGCATATCAAATTAATGATGATGAACCTCTATATATAAATAACATAGTTATGAATAATAAAAATATTAATGTTGTAAAAAAAGATAGTGAAATTAATTTTCAATTTTGTGATACTTGTAAGATATATAAACTACATCTTCTTAATGAAAAGCCAAAGGAATTAAAAAAATATGATTTTGGCAATACTATCATCGTAAATAAAGAAATATTTAAGCAGATTTTAGATGATACTTATTCCGTAGATGTATACTTTTTATCAAAAAATTATATTAAACTTGATGAAATGATAAAAAGATTCTTTTTAGAAAGCAAAATAAATTATTATTATTCAAATAATGGCAAAGAATATATGGCATCTTTAAATGACATGAAATGTTTGCAAGTTGTTCTTTATACAATCATTATGCTATTTGCAATTATTACAATTACAAGTATTATAAATACTATATCTACAAGTATGTATTTAAGGAAAAGAGAAATGGCCATTTTAAAAAGTGTTGGTTTAGATAATAAAGGTTTTAATAAAATACTTTTTCTAGAATCTTTCATCATTTTTTTAAAAACATTTATTTATGGAACGATTATAAGTATGATAATTGTCTATATAATTAGTAAAATTTTTAGTATCGGTACAGTAAAATATACACTTTTAAAAATTTTTCCTACATCTTATTACATTGTAACAGTTATATCCATATTTGTTATAATTACACTTACCGTCTTTACTCAGCTAAGAAAACTTCAAAAAGATAACATTATCGAAAATATCAAAAAGGAAAATATATAAAGGAGCGATGAAAATGGAAATATTAAAGGTTTGCGATTTAGTTAAAAATTATGGACAAGGTGATACTTTAGTTAAAGCCTTAGACCACGTTTCTTTTACGGTTGAAAAGGGTGAATTTGTCGCGATAGTAGGGGCAAGTGGTTCTGGTAAAAGCACTTTACTTCATATTATTGGTGGTGTTGATAGACCAAACAGTGGCAAGGTTTTTGTAGATGGTGAGGATATTTTAAAATTAAATGAAAATAATTTAGCTATTTTCCGAAGAAGACAAGTAGGATTAATATATCAGTTTTATAATCTTATACCTATTTTAAATGTCAAAGAAAATATAACTTTACCAATTTTATTAGATAATAAAAGAATTGATGAAACTTATCTTGATGAATTAATTCATATTCTTGGTTTAAATAATCGCATCTATCATTTACCAAATGAACTATCAGGCGGAGAACAACAAAGAGTAAGCATTGGAAGGGCTTTAATGAATAGATCAGCAATTCTTCTTGCCGATGAACCAACGGGTAACTTAGATTCCAAAAATTCTCAGGAAATTGTTGATTTATTAAAGATGTCTAATAAAAAATATAAACAGACGATTTTAATGATAACACATGATCATAATTTAGCCCTTAGTGCTGATCGAATTATCACGATTAAAGATGGTAAAATTATAAGTGATGAAAAAAATATTTAAGTATTTGATAAAGAAAAATAACTAAAGTTTTTCTTTTTTTTCTCATATTATGTACTATGAATTAAAAATTATTCTTTACTAATAACTAAAGTTTGATATAATATTAGGTAGGTGGGGTTTATGGAAATTAGATTTAGTAATTATATCGAAGGCGTAAGAAGTCATTTCAAAAAAATAATAAAATATATTGAGGCTCATTCTAAAACAGGAGCAGCATGTAATCGTAACATTGTTAGATACTTTCTTTATTTAAGAGATAACAATTATACAGCCTATTCACAACTTTTGGGACTTGCGATGTCAGATCAATTAAAATTACTTTATTTTGATGATAAAAAAAGTACCTTAGATGAAGAAGATAGACTTAATTTGGAACTTTTAACTGACATGTATGATAATGATGACCTTGTGAATCTTTTTGAAGAGGATAATTGTTATATACTTAACGCTATCGATGGACTTTTAGATTATGATGCTTTAGATTATTTTAATAAAAGGGCTGTTTTGAAAGAATGTGAACCTATTGCGGATAAATTACTAAGATTTTCTAGTTTAAACCTTTATGATTTTATGTATTATGCTTCTGATGATTATAATGTTGGAACCTTTAAAACTATATATGAAGATTGTTTGCGTAATAAAGAAACAAAAGATGAAGCTATTGAAAATTTAATATGCACTTTAGATGAAATATATTTTTCTTCTGATGATAGTAAAGAATACTTTGAACTAATTTCTGAATTACTTGCAACTTACTATACGATTGGAAAATATGAGTTATCTTTGGATACGAGCGTAGCTAAAAAAGATACTCTTAAAAAAACAATAAAATTTTTAGAAAGTAGTGATCCTTTAGAAATTGTTAAACATTTAAATGAAAAAGATAAATTTTTAGTTGAAGTATTTAAGAGATATATTAATTTTGGCGATACTAATTTTACTTTTGATACTTCTGATGAAAAGTATCAAAAAACACTTGTTAAATTAAAGAATATAAAGGAGGCATTTGAGTGAAAAACACAATCATTTTAACTATTAAGGGTTTTTTTATTGGGGTTGCAAATATTATACCGGGTGTAAGTGGTGGAACGCTTGCTATTACGTTAGGAATATATGAAAAACTCATAAATACGATAAGTCATTTTTTTAAAAACTTTAAAGATAATTTAAAATTTATTATACCTATTTTTATAGGCGCCGTATTATCTATATTGTTACTTAGTAAAGTTATCAGTTTTTGTTTAGATAAGTATACACTTGCAACTATATTATTTTTTATAGGTTTAATTTTAGGTGGTATTCCTCTTTTACATAAAAAAATAAAAGGACATTATAAAAGCCCATCTAATATGATAATTTTTTTATTAACTTTTAGTTTTGTTATTCTTTTATCTATTTTAAAAGGTGAAGGAGAAGTACATTTAGAAAATGCGAATCTTTTAGAATATCTTAAAATCTTTGCAGTTGGTATGGTAGCAGCTGCTACTATGATTATACCTGGGGTAAGTGGCTCTTTTGTTTTAATGTTATTAGGTTATTATAAACCTATTATAAATCTTATATCTAATCTTACCAATAATTTAGGTCATTCTCTTTGTCTTTTATTTCCTTTTGGTTTAGGTATTGTAGTTGGTATTGTAGTTGTTGCTAAAATACTAGAATATTTGTTTAAAAAGCATGAAGTAAAAACTTATTTTGGGGTTTTAGGATTTGTTCTTGCATCAATTATTACCATCTTTTTAAGCTCTAATATTACTTTTTCCATCTTACAATTATTGATAGGTATGATTTTACTTCTTATAGGATTTATAACAGCCTATAAATTAGGTGAATAAAAAATACAAAAATGTCCATTTTGTGTTTTTTTCTTTATCTGAAAATGGTATACTTATATTGGTGATGTTTATGGAAAAATTACTTATAGGTTCTCATGTTTCTTTTAATAAAGATGAACAATTATTAGGTAGCACGAAAGAAGCGCTTAGTTATGGCTCAACAACTTTTATGTTTTATACAGGAGCACCACAAAATACAAATAGAGCACTTCTTAGTAGTGAGCTTACAAGTGAGGCTCAAAAATTAATGAGGGAAAATAATATAGATATTAATGATGTTATTATACATGCACCATATATTATCAATTTAGCAAACAAAAATAGTAATTTTGAATTTGCAATCAGGTTTTTAAAAGAAGAAATAAAAAGGGCTGAATCATTAAATATTTCGAAAATTGTCTTACATCCTGGAAGTCATGTTGGTATAGGCTATGAAGAAGGTATAAAAAATATTATCGATGGTTTAAATCAAGTTATAGATGAAAACCAAAAAACGATTATATGTCTAGAAACGATGGCTGGTAAAGGAACCGAATGTGGTATTACTTTTGAACAAATCAAAAAAATTATCGATGGCATTCATCTCAAAGATAAAATTGGTGTTTGTTTAGATACTTGTCATATTCATGATGCTGGTTATGATTTACTTGACTTTGATAAAGTATTAGATGACTTCGATAAAATTATCGGTTTATCATATTTAAAATGTGTCCATATTAATGATAGTAAAAATATAAAAGGTAGTCATAAAGATAGACATGAAAACTTTGGATATGGTTTTATTGGCTTTGATAATTTAATGAAAATTGTTTATCATGATAAATTAAAAAAGATTCCTAAAATCTTAGAAACACCTTATGTTACAGCAAATGATAACTCTAAAGAAAGATTATATCCACCATATAAACATGAAATACAAATGATTAAAGATAAACAATTTAATGCACATTTAATAGATAATATTCGAAATGATTATAAATAATCTTTATATTTTTCATAAAAACGGGAATATAAATTTTCAATTTTTTCATAAGAAAGGGGTTCTACTTTAGCTTTAATATCATCTAAAATAGGTCTTGGATTTCCATAAATAATCGTTTTCCAGTTATTTTTTATATGATTAAAAACAGTATCAAGTTCTTTTTCATTTAAAATAATCCCATTTTTTTCTCCAAAACTTACAACATCTTGTTTTTCAAGTCTATTAATATATTGTTCAATTAAAATTCTCATCATTTTTTTCACCTATTCAATTATATGATTAAAGTTAAAGAATAATGTTAAATAAAAACAGTAAAATATAAGTAGGAGGTTTTTTGTTATGTATAAGGCTCAAAAATTAAATTATGAATATGATGGATTAGTTCCTGTTTTAAGTGGTGAAACGATTTTTGTTCATTACGAAAAACATTATAAAAATTATTTAAATAAATTAAACAATTTATTAGAAAGTATCGGGTATGCTTTTGATGATTCAATCGAAAATTTAATTTTAAATATTGATAAAATACCTATGGATATAAGAGATGATGTCTTATATAATGCAGGGGCTGTTTTAAATCATGAACTTTATTTTCAAAATATGAATAAAAAAGATAATCATAAACCTACTGGAAGCTTAAAAGAGGCTATTGATAAAGAGTATGGAAGTTTTGAAAATTTTAAAGAACAATTTATAAAAGAAGCATCTTTATTAATAGGATCTGGTTATACTTTTTTAGTCTTAAATAAAGATAAAAAGTTACAAATTATCAATATGGCTAATCAAGATTCACCTTTATCATATGGCTTCATACCTATTATGAATATTGATTTATGGGAACATGCTTATTATTTAGATTACCAAAATAAAAGAAATGAATATATTAATAATTTTTTTGAAATTGTGTCTTTTGATAAAATAAATGAAAATTACGAAAAAGCCTTTAAATAAAATAAGTAAAAAAAAGAGTTCTAAAAAAATAGTTAGTAATAAAAAAAGAACTCTTAATAATATTAATAAAAAAAAGAAAAGAAATATAACAAGAACAATCGAAAAAAGATATAATATATTAATAGTTGTAGTTATTTTAATTATGTTTGTTTTAAGTGGAGGACTATTTTATTTTCAAGTTGTCAAAACAAGTGTTTATACGGAAAAACTTAAAAATTTAACCGAAGTTATTGTCGAAGGTGATTCAGCACCAAGAGGCCGAATATATGATCGTAATCATAAATTACTTGTTGATAATAAACCTAAAAAGGTTATCTATTATAAGGCTGTAAGTGGTGTTACAACTAGTGAAGAAATAGATTATGCATATAAAGTAGCAGATATGATTGATGTTGATTATTCACGCCTTTTAGATTATGATTTAAAATATTTTTGGATGAAAAATAATATGGAAGCAGCTAATAAAAAAATAACTGATCAGGAATGGAAAGATTTATATGAGCGAAAACTTTCTTTAGATGATATTCAAGATTTAAAATTAGAGCGCATTACTGATGAAGATTTAGCTTCTTTTACAGAAAGAGATTATGAAGCATCTTATATATATTATTTAATGAATGTTGGTTATTCTTTTGATGAAAAAATTATTAAAGATAGTGATGTAACCGATGAAGAATATGCTTTAATATCTGAAAATATTGATGTTTTAAAAGGCTTTAATACCAAACTTGATTGGGAAAGAGAGTATTTATATGGTGATACTCTTAGAACGATTTTAGGAGATGTTTCTTCATCAAAAGCGGGACTTCCATATGAATTAAAAGATGAGTATTTAGCTAAAGGCTATGAACTAAATGATAGAGTAGGTATCAATTATTTAGAGTATCAATATGAAGATTATTTAAAAGGAACTAAAAATACTTATGAAATATTAGAAAATGGTTCTAGAAAATTAATATCTCCTGGTTCAAGAGGTAATGATATTGTTTTAACTATTGATATTGAACTTCAAAAGGCTGTTGAACAGATTGTTATTGATAATTTGTATGCTGCTAAAAAAGAACCTAATACAGAGTTTTATAATCATTCCTTTGTTATTATTGTCGACCCAAAAACAGGTGAAATTTTAGCCATGGTTGGAAAACAGATTGTTAAAGTTGATGGTAAATATGAAATACATGATTATACACCGCAAGTAGTTACATCTCCTGTTGTTATTGGATCAGCGGTTAAGGGAGCATCACATATTGTTGGATATAATACAGGTGCCTTACAAATAGGTGAGGTTCGCAAAGATTTTTGCATTAAAATTGCGGCAACTCCTGAAAAATGTTCTTGGACAACACTTGGATCTTTAAATGATATAACGGCTTTAAAAATGTCTTCTAACTCTTATCAATATCAAACAGCTATTAAAGTTGGTAAAGGTAATTATGTTTATAATCAGCCACTTTATATTGATCCTGAAGCTTTTAATATTTATCGTAATACTTTTGCCGAATTTGGTTTAGGCATTTCAACGGGTATTGATTTACCTGTTGAGTCTTATGGTTATAAAGGTGATACATCTAATCCGGGAAATATACTTGATTTTGCTATAGGACAGTTTGATACATATACAGCTGCCCAGCTTGTTCAGTATGTAGCAACGATTGCTAATAATGGACAAAGGATGCAACTACATTTACTTAAGGAAGTATATAGTGAAAACTCCAATTTAGAAAATCCTCTTTATACTTATGAGCCAAAAGTTATGAATACGGTAAATACAAAACAAGAGTATCTTGACCGTGTCAAATTAGGCTTTAAAGCTGTTGTCGAACCAAGTGGAACAGGCTCTGGTTATATGCCACTTAATATTAATCCGGCAGGTAAAACAGGAACTAGTCAAAGTTATGCAGATACTGATGGTGATGGCATAGATGATACAGAAACGCTTACAAATACCTTTGTTGGCTTTGCACCATATGATAATCCAACCTTTGCTTTTGCTGTCTTATCACCAAATGTATCACATTATCAAAATAAAACAACTTATAGAACACAAGTAAATCAAAAAATATCTTATGAAGTTTCAAAAAAGTTCTTTGAAATTTACAAATAATTTGCTATAATATATAAGAAATGCATGAAGGAGGGAAAATTATGGCAAAAAATAAAGAAGCACGTGGTTTAGTTACACTAAAATGTAATGTATGTAATGAAGAAAATTATCGCATTAGTAAAAACAAAAAGAACACTCCTGAACGATTAACTTTAAAAAAATATTGTTCTAGATGTCAAGCAACAACTGAACACACTGAAAAAAAATAAAGTAATTAGAAAGGAGAGCATATATGATTGAAGTAAATGACATAAAAACAGGTATGACTCTTTTAATTGAGGGTAATATTTATCAAGTTATTGAGTTTTTACATGTTAAACCTGGTAAAGGTGCTGCTTTTATGAAAACGAAACTAAAGAATCTTAGAACAGGTGGTACTTTAGAAAAAACATTTAATACATCATTAAAATTTGAAAAGGCTAATTTAACTAAGACTAATGTTCAATATTTATATAGTACTGGTGATACATATTGTTTTATGAATATGACTACGTATGAACAAATTGAACTTTCTAAAGATCAAATTGGTGATGATGCAAAATATTTAAAAGAAAATTTAAATTTGGATTTAACTTTCTACGAAGGTGAATTACTTGGAGTATCACTTCCAGATAAAATCGAATATAAAGTTACAAAAACAGAACCTGCTGTTAAAGGTAATACAACTAATAATGCTACAAAAGATGCGGAAATAGAAACTGGTATGGTAGTTAGAGTTCCACTTTTCATTGAAGAAGGAGAAATGATTGTTATTTCAACTAAAGATGGAAAATATGCATCAAGAGCTTAAATAAGTAAATTAAGTTTTATAACTTCAAATAGAAATTAAATTTCAAGTAAATTTAATTTTTTTTGTTAAAAAAATAATATAGGTGTATCAACTAAAAAATACATTGCCAACTTTAAGTTTACCACTACAAAATCTTCTTTTTTTATTGTCATAAAAAAAGAATTGTGATAGAATAATTTATAGAATAGAAAAGTAAAGGAGATGTAATTTATGTTTACAAACAGTAAAGGGGGGGGGCATTTTAGAAATAAAGCCTTTACCTTAAT
>CANQDH010000017.1 GCA_947591565.1 uncultured Bacilli bacterium
AAGCATAAGCTTCAGTGAAGTAGAAACAAATGCCAGTGATGGCATTTAGGTCAAAATTTATTTTGACTTTTGTTCTTTTAACCATATATAATATGTAAAAGGTGTGTGATATTATGCAAAAATATTATTTAGCAAGTCAAAACATTGTTAATGGTTCCCAAAAAATTATACTTGAAAAAAGTAATCTTCTTGATATGGATAAATATATCTATAATTTTGATAGTGAAGCATCTCTTAACGAATACTATGGTGTTGATGAAAATCATTATTTAAATATCATGTATGTTTATAAAAAGATGTATAAATATCTTGATTTAATTACAAGGAAAAAGACTAATGATGATTTTAAAGGAATACTTGATCATACCGAAAATAATTTGGTTGTTTATGGCTTTAGTAATTTTATGAATAAATTTTTTCGTGAATTTAATCAAACCCAATTAGAATATTTATATAGATATGGTTACATTAATTCTATGGTGTACTATGATTTATTAGCATATATTGGTATACCTTATTATCATGCAGGTGATGAACAAAATATCATATATAAAGTGAAAATGATTTTACAAAGATATATCAATTTCCGTAAACTATATATAGGTTTATACAATTATGAACATCATATTTATCCTTCTATACCACAAAAACAAGAAAAAAAATTGGTATCAACCGATAATGAATTAGTAAATAGTTCCTATAATAATGGCGGACTTGATGAAGTATATTCCATCTTTGACTTAGATGATTTAAAAAGAATTGATGGCATTGATGACCTAAAAATTGATGGTATAAAAAGATTAGAAAAGAGATAATAATGAAAGATGTTGTTGAAATACTAACAAGTAAAAAGAAAACTATCGCCACCATGGAATCATGCACCGGAGGAGCTGTTGCTAGCGCTATTACGGATGTTGAAGGCGCAAGTGAAGTTTTAAAATTTAGCGCCGTAACATATTCAAATGAATATAAAATCAAAATGGGCGTTAGTTCTGATACCATTCTTAAATATACAGTATATAGTAAAGAAACAGCGTTTGCTATGGCAGAAGCTATTACCAAATTTACTGGTGCTAATTATGGAATAGGTATCACAGGTAAATTAAATAGGGCTGACAAAAATAATTTATGTGGCGATGACAATAAAGTTTATGTTTGCATCTATGATAAGGATAATAACAAAAAGACCTTTTTAGAAATGATGGCAACTAAAAAGGATCGTCATGAAAATAAAAAAATCATCATAGAATTAATTACAAAAAAATTGTTAGAAATTATTTAAATAAATGGTTACTAGATATTGACAGATAACTAAAAGTATGGTATCTTTATAAGGAACACGAATTAAAGTGTTTTTTATTTAGAAAAAAACATATATTAAAAGTAGGTGGGATTTTGAAAAAATTAAGAAATATACTAATTGATATTAAAAAAGAAATGAAAAAAGTTAAATGGCCAAATAAGAAAGATATGATTACTTATTCCTTTGCAACTATTTTCTTTGTTATTTTCTTTGCTTTATTTTTTAGCGCATCTGATTTATTATTAGCCGGATTGAAGGTGTTGATGAAATAATGCAAAAAGAATGGTATGTTGTTAACACTTATTCTGGACACGAAAATAAAGTTAAAGAAAAACTTTTAATGCGTGCAAGCTCTATGGGTATGGAGGATTATATTTTTAGAGTAGTTGTACCTGAACAAAAAGTTGTTAAAGAAAAAGAAAATAAAAAAACAGGTCAAAAGGAAAGCATTGAAAAAACGGAAAAAATGTTTCCAGGTTACATTCTTGTCGAAATGGTTATGAATGATGAAGCATGGTTTATTGTTCGTAATACACCGGGTGTAACAGGCTTTATTGGATCATCTGGTAAAGGTGCTAAGCCTTTCCCTTTAACACCAGCTGAAGTTGATAAAATTCTTGGAAGTATGGGAATATCAAGACTTGAAGTTGGTAATGATTTAAAAGAGGGAACTAACATTAAAGTTATAAGTGGTCCTTTTTCTTCAATGGTTGGAACTGTTAAAAGTATTGATATAACTAGTCAAAAAGTTACTGTTTTACTTGATTTATGGGGAACGGAAAGTGAAGTTGAATTACCACTAACAGATATTGAAAAAATATAAAAAGATGTTTACATTTAAAAAAAAATATGTTATCATTAATTCGCTATATTTGTTTAAATATAGATTTTAAGTGGGAGCATAAAAAAGCGGATGAACCACTCGCGAAAAAAAATATAGGAGGTGTTTTTCGTGGCAAAGAATTTAGTTAAAGAAGTAAAATTAGACCTTCCTGCTGGAAAGGCAACACCAGCTCCACCAGTTGGAACTATTTTAGGACCTGCAGGTATTAATTTAGGAGAATTTTGTACAAAATATAATGATGCAACTAAAGATAAAATGGGAGATGTTATCCCTGTTAAAATAAGCATTTACGAAGATAGAACATTTGATTTTGTCTTAAAAACTCCACCAGTTGCATTCTTAATTAAAAAATATGCTAAAATACAAAAAGGATCTACAAAAGGTTCAAAAGAAGTAGCTGGTAAATTAACAAAAGCCCAAATTAAAGAAATTGCTGAAATTAAATTACCAGATCTTAATTGCTATGAAGTAGAACAAGCTATGCGTATTGTTGAAGGTACTGCTAAAAACATGGGCATAGAAATTGTTGAATAATACATATAAGTAATCACTTATGTGGGAGGAAAAAATCCGCTAATAAACCACAAGGAGGTAAAAATGAAAAAAGGAAAGAAGTATGTAGCTGCAAGTTCTTTAGTTGAAAAAAATAAAGCATATACTAAAGAAGAGGCTATAGAATTAGTTAAAAAAACATCAACGACAAAATTTGACTCTTCAGTTGAAGTAGCTATGAGATTAAATCTCGATACAAAAAAAGCTGATCAACAATTAAGAGGAGCTGTTGTTTTACCAAATGGAACAGGTAAAACGAAAAAAGTATTAGTTATCGCTAAAGGAGATGCTGCTAAAGAGGCTAAAGAAGCTGGAGCTGATTATGTTGGCGATACAGATATGCTAGAAAAAATCGAAAAAGAAAATTGGTTTGATTTCGATGTTATGATTGCAACACCAGACACGATGCCTGCTTTAGGTAAATTAGGTAAAGTATTAGGACCTAAAGGTTTAATGCCAAACCCTAAGACAGGAACAGTTACGATGGATACCAAAAAGGCTGTTCTTGAAGTTAAAAAGGGCCGTGTTGAATATCGTACAGATAGTTATGGAAATGTCCATGCTATTATAGGTAAAGCATCATTCGATAATAACAAACTAATTGAAAATCTTGATGCTTTTGTGTCATTAATTTTAAAATCAAAACCATCTACAGTTAAAGGAAAATATGTAAAAAATATTGCTGTTTCAACAACGATGGGACCTGGTATTAAAATTGATGTAAATAGTTTTGACAATTAAAATATAATATGCTATAATATGATTGTTTTGTGAGAGATAGTGCCGTAGACAGTAGGTGCATTTATGCTTAATTTCCTACCGAGGAACTTATGATATATAAGTTTAAAAGCCCTACGGATATGTATGGGCTTTTTACGGTATTACACTAGAAAAGAGGAGGTGTAATATGGCAAACCAAAAAATTATTGAAGGAAAGCAAAAGATTGTTGAAGAGATTGTCGATAAAGTAAAAAAATCAAATTGCTTTGTTTTATTTGAAAATCAAGGCTTAACAGTTTCTGAAACAAATGAATTACGTCGTAATTTAAGAAAAAGTGGTTCTGATTTTAAAATTTATAAGAATACACTTGCTAAAAGGGCTATGAAAGAATTAAATATTGATTTTGATTCATGCCTTGAAGGACCAAAGGCTTTAGCTTTTGGAACTGATTCTGTAGAACCAATCAAAGTTTTAAGTGAATTTGCGAAAAAGACGAATAAGCTAGAATTAGAGGTTGGATATGTTGATGGCTCAGTTGCTGATAAACAAATGCTTAATAAACTTGCAACTATTCCATCAAGAGAACAATTACTTACAATGTTTGCAGGTGGTTTAATGGAACCTGTTAAAAAATTTGCTATATGTCTAGATTTACATAGACAAAATTTAGAAAAATAATTTGAAGGAGGAATATAAAATGGCAAAGATTGAAAATAAAGATATTATTGAAGCAATTAAAGAAAAGACTATTCTTGAAATTAATGAATTAGTTGATATGATGAAAGAGGAATTTGGTGTTGATCCAAGTGCTGTTGCACAAGTTGCTGCTGCACCAGTTGCAGGAGCTGCTGCTAGTGATGAACCAAGCACTGTAACTGTAACTTTAAAAGATGCAGGAACAAATAAACTTGCTGTAATTAAATTAGTAAAAGAAATTACAGGTTTAGGTTTAGGAGAATCTAAAGCAATTGCTGACAATGGTGGAGTTATTAAAGAAAACGTTTCTTCTGATGAAGCTAAAGATATGAAAGCTAAATTTGAAGAAGCTGGCGCTACTATTGAATTAAAATAATAATGCAGTAACATGTTAGCCTATACTAAATATTTTAGTATGGGCTTTCAGCGTTTATAAAAGAGGAAAAAATGGCACAATATTTTGAAAATGATAAAAGTATTAAAAGTAAAGTTGATAAGAAAAAGGTTATCATCAAAAATCAAGAATTTTTCTTTTTTACCGATAATGGTGTTTTTTCAAAAAAAGGACTTGATTATGGAACAAGGTCATTACTTGAAGCCTTACCTAATGATATAAGTGGTAAATGCCTAGATATGGGATGTGGTTATGGTCCAATCGGTATTTTTCTTAAAAAAACTTATGATGTAAGTGTCGACATGGTTGATATTAATTTAAGAAGTCTTAAACTGGCATTAAAAAATGCTGATGCAAATAAAGTATCGGTTCATATTTTTGAAAGTGATGCTTTTAAGAGCATAAAGGAAAAATATGATTATATTATTACTAATCCGCCTATTAGAGTAGGCAAAGAAAAATTATATGAAATCCTTACATGTGCTAAGGAACATTTAAAGAAAAATGGCAAACTTTACTTTGTGATTAACAAAAATCAAGGAGCTAAATCAGTTATTAAAGATTTAAGTTCGATATATAAAATCGATGTTATCGAAAAAAATAAAGGTTTTTTTATAATTTTGGCATATATCGATTGACAATTTGCTATGAATTTGTTAAAATTATAAATTGGTGGCGTATATTATTTTATACGTTTGCGTGTTTTTAAATTATAGTTATAGGGGTGAAATTGTGGCTTATACTGTTGAAAAATTTGGAGATCATCGCGAAAGAAGAAATTATGCAAAAACAAAGAATGCTGTACAACTAAGTAACTTACTAGAAATTCAAAAAAAATCATATGATTGGTTCATGACGGAAGGAATTGAAGAAGTTCTTAAGGATATGTCTCCTGTTGAAGGTGTTACAACAGGTAATTTATCGTTAGAATTTGGAAAATATTCTTTTGAAGAGCCAAGATATTCTATTAAGGGTTGCAAAGAAAGATATGCTACATATGCTGCACCACTTAAAGTTGAAACAAGACTTTTTAATGGTGAAACAGGTGAAGTAAAAGAACAAGAAATTTATTTAGGCGATATGCCTATTATGACTGATTCTGGAACCTTTATTATTAATGGAGCAGAACGTGTTATTGTATCACAATTAGTTCGTTCACCAAGTGTTTATTTTACAAAAGAAATTGATAAAAATGGTCGTGTTTTAATTACATCACAAATTATACCAACGAGAGGTACTTGGTTAGAACTTGAAACAGATGCTAGGGATATTATCTATGTTCGTATTGATAGAACAAGAAAAGTTCCTGTAACGACACTTTTAAGAGCTATTGGTTTATCTAGTGATGAAGATATTATTAGTCTTTTTGGTGAAGATAGTTACATTATGAAGACCATGGAAAAAGATACGAATAAAAATACCGATGAATCACTAATTGATATTCATTCGAAATTAAGACCAGGTGAACCATCTACTTTAGATAGTGCCAAAAATCAGTTAATAACGAGATTTTTTGATTCATTTAGATATGATTTGGCGAAAGTTGGACGTTATAAGTTCAATAAAAAATTAAATGTTGCTGATCGTTTATTAGGACAAAAACTTGCTGAAAATATAACTGATAATGGTGAAGTTCTTTTTGAAGATGGCACAATTATTACGAAAGATGTTTTAGAAAAATTAAAACCTATCTTAGAAAAAGGATATGGTGTTAAAGAAGTACCTATTAATACGGAATTAGATGAATATAATAAAGTTCAAGTTATTAAAGTCTATGATAGTAATGATGCATCTAAGATTATTAATATTGTTGGTAATGATCAATCAATCGATATTAAAAGACTTACGATATCTGATATTTATGCATCTATTTCATATTACTTAAATTTACTTGCAGGTATTGGTAATTATGATGAAATAGACCATTTATCAAATAGACGTGTTCGTCAAGTTGGTGAACTTTTACAAAATCAATTTAGAATTGGTATGTCTCGTATTGAAAGAGTTATAAGAGATAGAATGTCGACACAAGATATTGGTGAAATTACACCAAAATCACTTATCAATATAAGACCGCTTACGGCTGCCATTAAGGAATTCTTTGGAAGTAGCCAGTTATCGCAATTTATGGATCAAACAAACCCTATTGCAGAACTTTCTAATAAAAGAAGACTTTCTTCATTAGGACCTGGTGGACTTTCTCGTGATAGAGCAGGAATGGAAGTACGTGATGTTAATCCATCACATTATGGTAGACTATGCCCAATCGAAACTCCAGAAGGTCCTAATATTGGACTTATTACTTCCCTTGCTAGTTATGCAAGAGTTAATGATTATGGTTTCATTATGACACCATATCGTAAGGTTGTTAATAAAAAATTAACCGATGAAATTGTTTATATGACAGCTGATGAAGAATTAGATTATTATATTTCACAGGCTGCTGTTAATGTAAATGCTAAAAACGAACTTATCGATGAACGTATTAACGTACGTTATCGTGGTGAAAATGTTATTGTTGGACCAGAACAAGTTGATTATACCGATGTTTCAGCCCAGCAAGTTGTATCTATCACAACTCAAGGTATTCCATTCCTTGAACATGATGATGGAAAAAGAGCCCTTATGGGTGCTAATATGCAACGTCAAGCTATCCCACTTTTAAAGGCTGAAGCTCCTTTAGTAGGTACTGGTATTGAAGCTATTGCCGCTAAAGACTCTGGTGCTGTTATTATGGCTAAGGCTGATGGTGTTGTTGATTATGTCGATTCGAAAAAAATCGTTATTAAAACGGTAGGCGGTATGGATACCTATTATCTAAACGGTTTTGAAAGAAGTAATGCTGGTACGTGTTATCATCAGGTTCCAATCGTTTATCCAGGTGATAAAGTAACTATGGGTATGGTTATTGCCGATGGACCTAGTACCGATAAAGGTGAAATGGCTTTAGGTAAAAATGTTACCGTTGCCTTTATGAACTATGATGGTTATAACTATGAAGATGCTGTCATATTAAATGAACGTTTAGTTAAAGATGATGTTTATACATCTATTCATATTGAAGACTATCAAATTGAATGTCGTGATACGAAACTTGGACCTGAAGAATTTACAAGGGATATTCCAAATGTTGGTGAAGATGCCCGTAAAAATTTGGATGAAAATGGTATTGTTCGTATTGGTACAGAAGTTAAAGATGATGATATTTTAGTAGGTAAAGTTACACCAAAAGGTATGGCTGAACTTACATCCGAAGAAAAATTATTACACGCTATTTTTGGAGAAAAAACTCGTGAAGTAAGAGATACATCTTTGCGTGTTCCACATGGTGGTGAAGGTATTGTTCATGATGTTAAAATCTTTACCAAAGAAGATACTGATGAACTTCCAGCCGGTGTATCAAAAATGGTTCGTGTTTATATAGCTCAAAAACGTAAAATATCTGTTGGAGATAAAATGGCAGGACGTCATGGAAATAAAGGTGTTATATCTTTAATCTTACCAGAAGAAGATATGCCTTATACAGCTGATGGTAAACCAGTTGATATATTACTTAACCCACTTGGTGTTCCATCTCGTATGAATATTGGACAAATTCTCGAAATGCATCTTGGATATGCTGCTAAAACGCTAGGTGTTTATATGGCAACACCAGTATTCTCAAGTGCTACGAGAGAAGAAATTGTCGATGCCTTAAAAGAAGCAAATCTTTCGGAAGATGGTAAAACGATTCTTTATGATGGTAGAACCGGTGAACCATTTGATCACCGTATTAGTATTGGTGTTATGTATATGATTAAGTTACACCACATGGTTGACGATAAGTTACATGCCCGTTCAACAGGACCTTATTCACTTGTTACACAACAACCACTTGGTGGTAAAGCACAATTTGGTGGACAACGTTTTGGTGAAATGGAAGTTTGGGCTTTATATGCTTATGGTGCTGCTCATGTTCTTCAAGAAATGATGACTGTTAAATCAGATGATGTTGTTGGTCGTGTTAAAGTATATGAAGCACTTGTTAAAGGTGAACCAATTCCAACCCCAGGTATACCAGAATCATTTAGAGTTTTAATTAAGGAATTCCAAGCTCTTGGACTTGATATAACTGTTCTTAACGAAAATAATGAATTCGTTGAACTTAAAGAATTAGAAGAACAAGAAAAAGATAATTTTCTAAATGATGGTGAATTAGAAGAAGCACCTGATTTAGAGGAAATTGCATCCACCCCTGATAGTGATTATGAAGAAGAAAATGATGACTATAATGATGAAGATGATGATTATGATTTTGATTCTAGTGAACTAGATGAAGAAATAGATGATATGAAGGAGGATGAGGAATAGTGAACGTTAATAATTTTGAAGGAATTAAAATTTCTATAGCCTCTCCTGAAAAAATAAGAGAATGGTCTCATGGTGAAGTTAAAAGACCAGAAACTATTAATTATCGTACTTTAAAACCTGAAAGAGATGGTTTGTTCTGTGAAAAAATATTTGGACCAACGAAGGACTATGAATGTGCTTGTGGCAAATATAAAAGAATAAGATATAAAGGTATCACATGTGATAGATGTGGAGTTGAAGTTACAAGATCAAAAGTTAGACGTGAACGTATGGGTCATATTGAACTTGCAACTCCTGTATCACACATTTGGTTCTTTAAAGGTGTACCATCTCGTATGGGATTAGTTCTTGATATGTCTCCTAGAGATTTGGAAGAAGTATTATACTTTGTTTCATATGTTGTTTTAGATCCAGGGGCTACAACTTTAGAGAAAAAACAAACGATTAGTGATAAAGAGTACCGTGCTTACTATGAAAAATATGGTAATACTTTCAGAGTAGGTATGGGTGCTGAAGCCATTAAAGAATTACTTAAACAAGTTGATCTTGAAGGTGAAGTTAATAAAATCAAGAAAGAAATTGAAGATATTAAAGATTCAGCATCTCAAAAAAGAATCCGTCTCATCAAACGTCTTGATGTTCTAAGTGCCTTTTTAGAATCAGGTACGAAACCAGAATGGATGATTCTAGATGCTCTTCCTGTTATTCCGCCAGAACTTCGTCCAATGATCCAACTTGATGGTGGTCGATTTGCAACGAGTGATTTAAATGATTTATACAGAAGAGTTATTAATCGTAATAATCGTTTAAAAAAATTAATGGAATTAGGTGCACCATCTATCATTATTCAAAATGAAAAACGTATGCTTCAAGAAGCTGTCGATGCTTTATTTGATAATGGTAGAAGAGGAAGAAATATTATTGGTGCTGGTAACAGACCATTAAAATCATTATCAAGTATGTTAAAAGGAAAACAAGGTCGTTTCCGTCAAAACTTACTTGGTAAACGTGTTGACTATTCAGGTCGTTCTGTTATCGTTGTTGGACCAAATCTAAAAATGTATGAATGTGGTATTCCAAAAGAAATGGCTCTTGAATTATTTAAACCACATGTTATTAATGGGCTTGTTTCTAAAGAAATAGCTTCTAATATCAAAGCCGCTAAACGTATGATTGAAAACCAAGATGAACGTGTATGGGATATTGTTGAAGAAAAAATTAAAGAACATCCTGTTATGTTAAACCGTGCTCCAACATTACATAGATTAGGTATTCAAGCCTTTGAACCAAAATTAATAAGTGGTAGATCAATTAGACTTCATCCACTTGCTTGTGCCGCTTTTAATGCCGATTTCGATGGAGATCAAATGGCTGTCCATGTTCCAATTAGTGAAGAAGCGCAAGCTGAAGCTAGAATTCTTATGCTAGGTGCTAACAACATTCTATCACCAAAAGATGGAAAACCTATTGTTACACCATCACAAGATATGGTTCTTGGTAATTATTATATAACTATGGAAAAAGCTGGCCTTGAAGGTGAAGGTAGAGTATTTAAAAATGATAATGAAGCCTTAATGAGTTATGAAAGAAGAGAAATTACCCTTCATACAAGAATTGCTATACCAGTATCAGGATTTAAACATAAAATATTCCCAGATTCATATATGGATAAATATTTAGTAACAACTCCTGGTAAATTGTTATTTAATGAAATATTCCCAGATTCATTCCAATATATTAATGATAGTAGTTCTGAAAATATTGAAAAAATTACTCCATCTAAGTATTTCTTGGAAAGAGGAACAAACATTAAAGAGACAATTGCTAGTATGCCTTTAGTTGATGCATTTAATAAAAGTGTATTAAGTAAATTAATTGCTCAAATATATAAACGTTATCAAACAACTGAAACATCTGTTATGCTTGATAAATTAAAAGATTTAGGTTTTAAATATTCAACTTTATCTGGAATAAGTATTGCTTTAAGTGATATCAAAGATAGTAAGAAAAAACCTGAAATTATTGCTGAAAGTCAAAAATTAGTTGACCAAGTTAATAAACAATTTAAACGCGGTTTAATTACCGAAAATGAAAGATATCAAAAGATTATTTCTATTTGGACAGATGCCAAAACGAAAGTTACTGATGAATTATCGCAAATGGTTAAAGAAGATAGTGATAATCCAATTTGTGTTATGATGACATCTAAAGCCCGTGGTGATATGGGTTCATATACACAATTAGTTGGTATGCGTGGACTTATCAATAAGCCAAATGGTATGCCAGAAGAGATTCCAATCGAAGCCTCATTTAGTAATGGTCTTTCTGTTACGGAATTCTTCTTATCGACACATGGTACACGTAAAGGCGCCGTTGATACAGCTTTGAAGACAGCTGATGCTGGATACTTAACACGTCGTTTAGTTGATGTTGCCCAAGATGTCATTGTCAAAGAAGAAGATTGTGGAACAGAAGCTGGTGTTGTTGTTGAAGCCTTTATCAATGAAAAAGACAAAACGGTTGTTGAAAGTTTAAGTGATCGTATTATTGGTAGATATACAAATAAAAATATTATAGATCCTAATACGAAAGAAATTATTTGTGAAAGAAATACCTATATTACAGAAAGCTTAGCTGACAAAATTATTAAAGCTGGTATTACGAAAGTACCTATTAGAACACTTTTAACATGTAAAACAGAACATGGTGTATGTCGTAAATGTTATGGTCGTAATTTAGCGACAGGTTCAATTGTTGAAATTGGTGAAGCTGTTGGTATTATGGCTGCACAATCAATTGGTGAACCAGGTACACAACTTACAATGCGTACATTCAACACAGGTGGTGTTGCTGGAGACGATATTACACAAGGTCTTCCACGTGTTCAAGAGTTATTTG
>CANQDH010000018.1 GCA_947591565.1 uncultured Bacilli bacterium
CACGGAGCTAATTGGACATTTATTGTTTGGGGTTTATATTATTTTGTTTTTATATTGTTAGAGAAGAAAACTAATTTTGTTAAAAAAATAGGTAAATTATCATATTTGTATACGTTACTTATTGTCATAATTGCCTGGGTTATTTTTAGAGCTGATAATTTAGGAATTGCATTTAATTATATTGGAAAAATGTTTTTCGTAAATAATAATTTTTTTGATAATCAATCAATGGAATATATAAAGGCTTGTGGCTTTATTATTCCTATAGGGATAGTTTTATCGACTCCAATAATAAAAATAATATGGCAAAAAATAAATATTAATGAAAATGCTAAGGCTTTAATTAAAGCTTTAGCTGTATTTGTAATTTTTATTTTTTCCGTTTTAGCGTGTATTAATTCTAGTTATAATCCATTTATATATTTTAATTTTTAAAATAAAGGAGTTTATAGATATGAAAAAAAATAAGATTGAAATTGTAAGTAGCATAATAATAATTAGCATTTTAGTTATAATGGCTATTTATTCATTTGGTTCAAAAGTATTAAATAAATTTTATAATAATAACGATTCTTCAGTTAAAAGTATAACTATTAATTTTGCAAAACAATATCCTTTTGAAAATAAAAAAGTTGAAAATCAAAAAAGTTTAATTGAAAAATATGAGTCTAAAATAAATACAATTAAAGAAAAAATAGAAAATGTTACTTCTAAAGATTTAATAGGGTATGAAAAAATGGTTGAACTTTCATATGCTTATAATGATTTAATAAAATTTAATTTAGTTTCAAATAATTCAAGTGATGCTCGAATAGAACTTGATGATGATAATTACTCAAGAATTGTATCAAAACAAGATGTTAGTACTTGTGTAAATAAAATTGATAGTTTAAAGAATTTTTTAGATAGTCAAAAAATTGATTTTTTATATGTTCAAGCTCCATATAAAATTCCTGAAAATTATCAATTGCCTTTAATTTATAAAGATTATACTAATGAAAATATGAATGAATTTTTGAATAAAATTAATGATAAAGTTGATTATATAGATTTAAGAGAAAATATTATAAATGATAATCTTGATCATTTAAAATTATTTTTTAAAACTGATCATCATTGGCTTCCAGAAACAGGATTATGGGCAACTAATGTAATATCTAACTATGTTAATGAAAAATATAATCTTTCTTTAAGAACCGATAATATCTTAAAAGATAAATTTAATTATGAAACTTATCCTAATATGTATCTTGGTTCTGATGGCAGATACGTCAGTTTAAAAAATGCTAAGCCAGATGATTTTACGATGATTACACCAAATTATGAAACTGATTTTGAAATATCAATTCCTAATTTAAATCTTAATAAGAAAGGAAGTTATTCTGATACTTTAATTGATTGGTCAAAATTAAAATATGGCAATTATTATAAAATAAGTCAATATACATCTTATCTTTATGGAGATAAACCATTAATTGAAATCAAAAATAATTTAGTTAATAATGATAAAAAAATATTAGTGATTAGAGATAGTTTTAGTGAAGTAGTTTTACCTTTTTTAGCATTAGAAAATGAATATGTTTCAGCAATTGATTTAAGACAGTTTAATGGAAGTCTATATTCTTATATAAAAGATTATCAACCTAACTTAGTTTTAATTTTATATAATGGAAAAGCTATTATAGATTTAAAAAATGATGAAGAGATTGCAAAATTATGGAATATTGATAATTAATTTATAAAACAATGATAAATTATATTGAAAATATATATTATATATAAAGGGTTTAAGCAAAATTATAACCTTTTATTTTTTATAATTATTAATGTTCTAAATAGCAAAAAATGCGAGACTTATTTATAAATCTATTCTTTAATAATAGTTATTTTTTATAATAAATAATAATCTACAATAATGAATATATTTATATACTTGTAAAATAATTATTTACTATTAATAAAATTATATGATATCATTGTTTTAATGAATGTTTAATTTAAAGCTGAGAAAGTATTCAATAGTTTTTATTTCAACAATAGTTAAAAATAAAGTAAAAATAGAAAGAAGAGATAATAAATGCATTCAAAGGAAAATTTTCAATTTAGGATATTATATTTCATAGGCATTATTTTGGTATTATGCGGACATACTGGGGGGGGGGGGCATACTTTTAGGCAATTGGTTTTATTTTAAAGCATTTCATTTAGGCTTATTTGCTTTTGGTTCAGGATACTTTTTTTATAAACATTTAAATGATAAGCCTTTAGATATTATTAAATATAAATTTAAAAAAACTATTGTACCTTTATATATTTGGACTTTTATTTATGGAATTATTATTCAAATATTACATCAGTTTGGTTATAAATTAGGATTAGGTCTTTCTTTAAAAAATCTTTTATGGACACCTTTATATTCAGGACACGCTTATGTTTTTAATTTAGGTTCTTGGTTTTTAGTACCTTTATTTTTATTACAAGCTTTTTCTGCAATTTTAATACCGATTTTAAAAAGAAAAAATGGAAGTATTTTTATATTTATTTTGTATATGATTTTAGGAATGATTGGTATACAGCTTTCATTTTCTTTAAAAAATTCACAGTGGTTATTATTACTTCATTTTTTATATTTTTTACCTTTTTTTGGTTTAGGATTATTATATAGAGAAAAGTTAGAAAAAATAGATAAGGGTGATAATTTTATTTATTTTGCCATTATTTTTACTATTAAATTATTTATAATCTACTTTACAGGAAATTTAACTAATTATGCTCCTTCTAATATGATGGGATTTGAAAATTTTTATTTACCTTATATAAATGGATTTTTAGGAATTGCTTTTTGGTTAAGAGTTTCTAAAATATTAGTTCCTGCTTTAAAGAATAGTAAAATAGTTAATATAATTTCTAAAAATACATTTGCTATAATGATGCATCATATGTTTGGTTTATTTTTAGTAAATTGTTGTTGGCTAGTATTAGCTACTAATTTTAATTTTATTGAGGGGTTTAGCATTGAACGATTTAATTCTAAATTATTTTATACATATAATCCTAAAAATTTAAGTCAATTTAATATTATTTATTTAATTTCAGGTATTATAGTGTCTTTGTTAATTAATAAAGTGACAATTATTGTTAAAAATAAAATAAATAAAAAAAGTAAAAATTAATGCGACTTTAAGCATAAAGTTGATTGAAAAAATTATTTATAATTTTAATAATTTTAAAATAGTGTTATAAAAATACCTATTGTAAATATCATAAGTATATATAATTACGTAATTGATTATAATTAATTTTTGTTAAGTAAAAAGTAATATTCGTTTATTACTTTAACAATTTAATAATTGATTTACTGATATTTTTATTATCTTTATTAGGTACGTTATATATTTTAATCCAATATATAATTATAAAATTAATTATTCATCTTCTATGTATTTTTTAATTGATAAGATTAGTGCAAAGCCTTTTACCTTTTTACCTAGACTTTTTATAAGAAATTTGATAAAATCCTTTTTAGGAGTGATATTAATGAAATATTCAGATGAAGTCAATGTACAAATATTAATAAGTTTATTGAAAAAGCATAATATAAAAAAAGTTATAGCAAGTCCTGGAGCAACTAATATAACGTTTGTAACGAGTATTCAAAATGATGATTTTTTTGAAATACATTCTTGCGTAGATGAAAGATCTGCGGCGTATATGGCTTGTGGTCTTGCAGCTGAAAGTCAAGAACCAGTTGTTATATCTTGTACAGGTGCCACGGCATCTAGAAATTATATTCCAGCTTTAACTGAAGCATATTATCGTAAATTACCTATTATTGCTGTTACTAGTAGTCAACATTTAGGAAGAATTGGGCAACATATTGATCAAGTTATTGATCGTAGTTCTCCTTTAAAAGACATTGCTAAAATTAGTGTAGCTCTTACTACTGTTCATTCTGATGAAGATAGATGGGCTTGTAATTTAAATGTTAATAAAGCCTTGTTGGAATGTAGACGTAATGGGGGAGGACCAGTACATATTAATTTGGTCACCACTTATAGTAGAAATTATAATGTATTAACATTACCTGATGAAAGATTAATAGAAAGATTTTCATATGATGATAAATTACCTATAATTGAAAATAAAAAGGTTGCAATTTTTGTAGGAAATCATTTAAAATGGTCTGATGAATTAACAAAAGCAGTAGAAGAATTTTGCGAAAAATATAATGCAGTTGTTTTAAAAGATTATACTAGTAATTATAATGGTAAATATGGCATTCTTGCTAATATAATATGTAGTCAAGAATTGTATAAATCTCCTTTAAAAAGTTTAGATATACTTATTCATTTAGGTGAAGTTTCATCAACGTTTTTGGGATTAAATCCTAAGGAGGTTTGGCGAGTAAATATTGATGGTGAAATAAGAGATACTTATAAAAAGTTAAGATATGTATTTGCTTTAAGTGAAATTGATTTTTTTCAAAAATATAATGTTATGAAAAATAAAAACAGTAAACAACTTACATATTATAATGCGTGGTTAAATGAAAGAGAAGATTTTAATAATAGATTAAAAAATATTGAATTACCATTTTCTAATTTATGGATTGCTCAAAATACGATTAAACGATTAGATGATGAGAGTATAGTTCATTTAGCCATTTTAAATACTATTAGATCTTGGAATTTTTTTGATACAAATAAAAAATTATATTGCTATTGTAATACTGGTGGTTTTGGAATTGATGGAATCGTTTCTTCTTTGATAGGTTCATCATTAAATAATCCTCAAAAAAAAGTTTATGGAATAGTAGGTGATTTGGCATTTTTCTATGATATGAATTCTTTAGGAAATAGGGAAATAAAAGATAATATTAGATTAATGATTATAAATAATGGAGGAGGAACGGAATTCCATAATTATAACCATATTGGTGGGGGATTAGGTTATGAAGTAACTAGTAATTATATTGCTGCTGATGGTCATTTTGGTAATAAATCAAAAACATTAGTTAAAAATTATGCTTTAGATTTAGGTTTTGAATATTATAGTGCTTCTAATAAAGAAGAATTTTTAGAAAATATTGATAAATTTATAAATGAAGATGG
Source organism: uncultured Bacilli bacterium (assembly GCA_947591565.1). Lineage (GTDB taxonomy): Bacteria > Bacillota_I > Bacilli_A > RF39 > UBA660 > UMGS1045. The sequence continues at coordinate 5,112 of CANQDH010000018.1, forward strand.
TAAGTCTATTATTTTTGAAATATTTACTGATTCTCACGATGAAAGTGATGCTTTATATAAGGTTAGAAATTTAAAAAAGGATGCTACTAAAGTAGGTAAAGAAACTATTAAGAAAATTATTGGTAAAGAAAATTTTAATAAGATAAAGAAAATAATAAAAAAATAAAGGAGGGAATTTATGAAACGTAATGAAAGAAAAATGGGTGTAATTCTTTCATACATATCACTAATTTTAAATACAATTGTTCAATTAACATATACTCCTTTATTAATTAAAATGTTAGGCCAAAGTGAATATGGTTTATATTCACTAATATTTTCTATCATTGGTTATTTGACTGTATTAGATTTTGGATTTGGAAATGCTGTTATAGTCTATACAGCTAAATATCGAGCTCAAGGTAAATTTGATGAAGAGAAAAAACTACACGGTATGTTTTTTGTGATTTTTTGTATAATAGGTTTAATAGTGGGAATTTTAGGAATTGTTTTGTATTTTTGCGTTCCATATATTTTTGGAAATACAATGAATAGTGTTGAATTAGAAAAAGCTAAAATACTTATGCTTATCTTAAGTATAAATTTAGTTTGCAATTTTATTTTTAGTATTTTTTCTTCAATAATAAGCGCTTATGAAAAGTTTGTTTTTCAAAAAATTTTAAACATTTTAAGTATCTTATTAAAACCTTGTATTATGATTCCATTATTATTTTTAGGTTATAAATCTATTACAATGGCTATAGTAGTTACCTTAGTTAATATTTTTATAATGTTGGCTAATTTTATTTTTTGCAAAAAAAAGTTAAAAATTAGTATAAAATTTAATGGATTTGATAAAGCATTATTTAAAACAATATTTAGTTATTCTTTCTTTATATTTTTAAATGTAATAGTTGATAAAATTAATTATAATGTTGATAATTTTATTTTAGGTGCTGTATGTGGAACTGTTGCAGTTTCTATTTATTCAGCAGCAGTGAAGATCGAAGATATTTTTATAAATTTATCATCAAATGTAAGTAATGTTTTATTGCCAAAAGTCTCCAAAATGGTAGCGCGTAATGCGTCAGATGAAGAAATTACTGATGAATTTATTAAAGTAGGTCGATTACAATATTATATTGTTTTTTTGATAGCTAGTGGTTTTATTTTATTTGGTAAAGAATTTATTTTAGCGTGGTTAGGTAATGATTTTGTCAATGCATATTATATCGTTATTATTTTAATGATTCCAGCTGTTGTACCTTTAATTCAAAATTTAGGTATAAGTATATTACAAGCTAAAAATAAACATCGGTTTAGAAGCATATTGTATATATGTATTGCCTTAATTAATATTTTAATTAGTATTCCTTTAGCTAGAAGATTTGAAGGAATAGGAAGTGCTCTTGGAACATCTTTAGCTCTTTTAATTGGAAATGGTTTAATAATTAATATTTATTATTATGTCAAGATTAAAATTAATATTCCTAAGTTTTGGAAAAATATTTTGAAAATGACTATTTATCATATTGTTCCTATCACGGTTATTTTAGTAATTATGCATTTTATACCTTTATATGGCTATACTAGTGTTATTGTATATGGTTTTATTTATACAGCAATTTATTTTGGAGAATGTTATTTATTTGTAATGAATGATTATGAAAAAAATCTTTTATTAAAATTCTTTAAAAAAATAAAAAGAAAAAGATTAAGTTAAGGAAGTGATAGAATATGTCAATTAAGAAAAAAATAAAAAGAATTTGCAAAAATTATTTTAGTAAAACAACTTCAATTAAAGTTCCAATATATGAAGGAGAATTATTAAATGGTAAAACAGCTTTAATAACGGGTGGTACTAGTGGCATTGGTTATGAAATAGCAAAAAGTTTTTTAAAAAATGGGGCATCAGTAGTATTAACTGGAAGAAATAAAGATAAAATTAATAATGCTATTCAATCTTTAAAAAAATATGTTAAAGATGATAATACGGTTTTAGGTATCGAAATGGATATATCTAATATAAAAATGATTGAAGATAAATTTAAAAAAATTTTAGAATTAATAAATGATAGAAATATAGATATATTAGTTAATAATGCGGGAATTGTTAAAGGAAAAAAGATAGGTAGTGGCTCAAAAACTTCCATTGATGATTATGAAGTAGTATTAAAAACTAATTTAGAAGGAACATACTTTTTATCACAAGAAGTTGCCAATTATATGAAAATTAAAAATATTAAAGGAAATATTCTAAATATTTTGTCATCCTCATCTTTAAGACCAGCTGTTAATCCTTACACTGTTTCTAAATGGGGTTTAAGAGGTTTAACTATAGGTATGGCAAAAAGATTTATAAATGATGGAATAGTAGTTAATGGAATTGCTCCTGGACCTACTGCAACTCCAATGTTAATTTCAAATGATAAAGATGAGGATTTATCTTTAGAAAGTTCACCAGTTGGTAGATATATATTACCCGAAGAAATAGCCAATTTAGCAGTTTTTATGGTTAGTGATATGGGAAGAATGATTGTAGGGGATATTGTTTATATGACTGGTGGTGCTGGAATAGTGACAGTTGATGATATTAAATATTAATCATGGAGTTTATTAATTGATGTTGTAGAAGATAATTTAGAGGTGTAGATATGAAAGAAGCTTATTTTCAAAAAATTAGAGGTATTTTAATTTTAGGAGTTGTATTTATTCACTGTATGTTCATATGTAATAATGCTATAGATAATTGTATAAGTATTATTATTAGGACTTTTTGCAATTTAGCTGTTCCAACATTTATATTTTTAAGTGCTTATTTTTTTAACTTTCAAAAATATAAAAATGATTCTAAAAAATATCTTATAAATAAAATTAAAAGATTAATAATTCCTTTATTTTTATGGAATATAATTTATTATGGATTAAATTATAAAAATAGTAGTATTATAGATTTAATAACGTTTGAAACGGCACCTCAGTTATATTATATTGTTGTTTTGATTCAATTAATTTTATTAACTCCTTTGTTAGATAAAGGTCTTAAAAATTCTAAAGTAAAGTTTCTTTTATATTGTGTTACACCAGTTACATTGCTTTTATATCGAATTTTATGTATTAGTTTTAATTATACTTTTCCATTATATAAATTATTTTTTTCTCATTGGTTAATATATTATTTAATAGGTTTAGAAGCTAGAAATAAAAAAAGAATAACTAAAAATAAACTAATACGTCTTAGTTCTGTAATGATTGTAGGGGGGGGGGTTATATGTTATAATTTAGCCATTTATTATTTTATAGATTTTAAATATGCAATAACTCAAATGAATTGCGTTAATATGATTTTTTCCATATTTGTTTTTAAATTTATTTTGGATAACAAACACAAAACCAATGAAAGCTTTTTGTCAAAAGTTGGGGATAGATCATTTGGAATATTTTTTATTCATATTTTTATAAAAAAAATATTAAATAAATTATTTATAATATTAAAAATAAGTAATATTTTTAATATTCAATTAATTTTTATAATTATTACTTCTATTTTAGTATATTTAGTTAGTTACTTTACAATTGTTATATTTAGTAAAATAACTAAAGGTAAATTTGATTTACTATTTGGTTTTAAATAATATTTGACAAAATATTACAAAAAAAATTATATACTTAATTTAAACGATTTGTTACAATTATTTTAAGAAGTTAAGGAAGTGATTTTTCATGGATAAAATTAAAAGAACTGATATTAAAAGAAACACTTTAGCAAGAGAAATTATTAGGATTGATTTTTATACAGTGGAATCATTTGAAGAAATATTAGAAAATTTGGAAAAGTATTTTAAATCTAAAGATTATACATTTAATCAATATAATAATTATAATATAAACTATGAATTAAATGATCCAGAACCTTTACTTACTGGAAGCTTTATGTTAAAGAAAAATGTGGAAGTAATTCAAAATTATGAATTTGTTAATAAAAATAATAATAAGATTGTTTTTAATCAAAATATGTTAATTTTTGATAAAAATGATTTTAATAATTATGGTGGGATTGAAGAATATTTTGAATTAATTATTGGAGCTCTTAATGTAATAAAGGATATAACTTCAATAAAATTAAGTAGAATTGGAATTAGAAAAATAAATGAATTGATATTAAACGATAAAAAATACATTGAAAAATATTTTAATAATAAATATTTAGCAGATTTATCAAAGATAACTAGTGATACTAAAGAAGTGGTTTATGAATATTCCTTTAGACCTTTATATAATGATAAAGATATTTCATTAAATAAAAATATTAGAATTTTAAAGGGAGTATATCAAACTGAAGATAATGATTCTTCTGATGCCTATAGTTTTGTATGGGATATTGATTGTTATAAAAGAATTTATGGTGAAATCGATGTTTCTTGTATTTTTGATTTATGTGATTCTATTAATTCAAAAATATTTGAAGAATATTGTGATATTATAGCTGATGATTTATATTCATTGATAATTAAAGAAGAAGGTAATGAAGGTATTCTTGGAGGTTTAAAAAATGGCAGTAATTAGGACATATAATAATAATTTTAAAAGTATTTTAGAATCTAATTCTAAAAATGATAATGTAAACAAAATAAATAGTTTTTCTAAAAATTTTAGAACAAATTTTATTGTAAAAAATTCAATTTTAAAAAGAAATAATTTAACTACTATTATTAAAAAGAAAAATGGATAATTTTAGTCCAATTTTAATTCCAGAGAAAACAAATCAAATAAAAATTGAAAATTATGTAATAGGATATTCAAAAGAAGGAGAAAGTATAGTAGTTTTATTTAAATATGATGATATAGTTTTTTATTCAATTATAATTGATTCTTATGAAATTAATATTAATAAAGCTGAGGAAATTTTAAATAAAAATAAAATAAAAAAAATAAATGTTCTTATTTGGACTCATCCTCATAGTGATCATAGTATAGGGATAGAAAAAATATTGGATAATTTTTGTAATAAAGATACTAAAATTGTTATTCCAAATATTGATCAATCTTTAAAAAAGGACATACCTATTAATTGCCAAGAAATTTATGATAAATTTACAACTGTTAATTTGAATAATAAAAAATCCCAAGGTTCTTTAATTTATGGTATGTATAATTTACCAATATATAAAAGTTTTATAAATTGGCGTGGTGAACAATTAACTTTTAATATATATTGCACGTCTCCAGTAACTAAATTTTTGGCTAATAATAAATTTACAACCAGTACAAATATAAATGATTATTCTTTATCTATTTTAATTGAATTTAATAATGTTATGTTTATTTATGGAGGTGATATTGAAAATAAAACTATTAATTATTTAGTAAACGAAGGTCTTCTATTTGATAATATTGTTTTTTTAAAAGCTCCACATCACGGTTCTAATTCTACTAATTCAATTTTTAAATTAGTAAATATTTTAGAAGATACTATTTGTGCAGTTACTAATTATAATAATGGAGATATAAGTCTTCCAAATGAAGAAATGGTTGAAGAATATTCTAAAAAAACTAATGAGTTATATTTATTTAATAAAAATCATAAAGAACTTAACTTTGGAATTTTAAAAAGCGAATTTATAATGGTGGATTCTAAAAATATAATTTTCTCTAATAATGTGTATGGTAGAGCATATCATTATTAAATTTTTTTAATGTAGTAAAAAAATTTAATAAAGTGTAGAAATTGTAATATTAACTGGAAAATAATAAAGTAAATTATAGTTTTATGCTAAAGGTACTTTTAAATTTATATAAGGTTCCAAAGTATTCTTTATAAAGAATAACGTATTTTACTTTTATATTTTTACATTCCTTTTATTATAAGAATACATTATTTGTTTATTTAAATAGTTGAGTGTATCATTTTTTATACTTAATTTTTTATGCAATTGTCATTGATGTATTGCAACATAAAATAATAAATGTTACAATTATATTGTAGTAGAAAAAATAGGTGATTTATGATGACAACAAAGAACTCTAAAAAAAGTTCCTTGCATAAAATAAGGGTAGTTTGTTATTTATTTTTTAAAAGAATTTTTGATATTATTTGTAGTATTGTGGGAATAATATTTTTAATTCCATTAACTTTAATAGTTAAAATTGTATATGTTTGTACAGGTGATTGGAACAGTATTTTTTATCGTCAAAAACGCTTGGGAAAAAATGGGAAAATAATTAAAATATTTAAATACCGTACAATGGTTCCTAATGCTGAAAAAATATTAGAAAAGTGGTTAAAGGAAAATCCAGAAAAAAGAAAAGAATATTTAAAAGATCGGAAAATTGATAATGATCCTAGAATAACTAAAGTTGGAAATTTTTTAAGGAAATCTTCTTTAGATGAATTTCCTCAGTTTATTAATATTTTAATTGGTGATATGTCTTTAATTGG
>CANQDH010000019.1 GCA_947591565.1 uncultured Bacilli bacterium
AGCTTAATAGATAACACATATAAAGTAAATAACAATTCAACTAATTTATATATGTTAATTAGAAGTATGGAAAAATTCTTAAATGAACAAGATTACAATGACTTAATAAATTTGATTAATAAAGAGTTTAGTAAGTTAAATGAGTCTATTAAATCAATAGATGCTAGAATAATTTTAAAAATAATGGGATATCCTAATGTATAAATGATACTGACAATTCATATAATATTATTGATTAGTATTTAAGAAACTTACGAAGCCTTAAGTCAATCTACCTAATTTCCTTTAAGAGATTAGGTATTTTTGTTAATTAGTGATTGTGATATAATTAATTTATATGTTATTGGTGAAGTAAGTCTTCAAAGAAGATTTATGTTTAAATATCAATTGCATTCCGAACTTGACTATGGTATAAGCTGTTATACGTGATCATGTGAATAAATAGTCTATAAAGTGGTTCTATAGTTATGCAAATAATTACTTATAAAATGATGTGTAAATTTTAATAGTAAATAAATTGCTTTTTTGTAATAAGTAATATGATTGTCAAAGATATTGAAAGTGGAATTTAACTTTTTACTTTATCTAAGAGATTAATCTTACTTTTTTTTAAAAAATTGTTTACAAGATTTAGAAATATGTTATAATAGACACTCAGGAAGTGGGTCTATGTTAAAATTTATTAATCCAAGTTATGATCAAATCAAGTCATATGCTGAGTCAATTAAAACAAATGATATTGTCAGCCTTACGTCTGGTAGTTCGTGGCATACTATTTTATTAAACGATAAGTGCATGAGGTCTAAAGTTAAATATTTACTTCATGATTGTATTTATGAAGAAGATATTCGTAAGAGTCATCAGTTGGGCGTTCTTCCGGTTTTAACAAGCGATAACATTATGCGTATGGCAAATAGGACTTTTTATTTCCCTAAAAAGATAGTACCAAATGATTTAAGTATAATGTTAACAGTTCTTTTAAATTATCAGCAAACGCATAAAGATGTTAATATATTACCTACAGTTGGCTTTTTTACCTTTAATGATATGAACAATAAAAATGCTGTCAATAAATTATGTCCTGTTAAAAGATATGTTTATAAATTTCAAGATAAATTATTTATTCATATGCCTTATTTTCATGCATTTAGAGGAAATCACATTATCAATGAACAAAAGTCTTATGACGACTCTGTGTGGTTAACCGTTGAACCATTTTGCTTTAATTTAGTTGCAGGACAAGGGTTAATTCCTGATTCTGTTCTTTTTGGAGGTATTCCGTATAATAGTTTGCAAGTTTATTTTGATAACTATTTTCAAAAAGAAATTACCCAATTTTCTGATTTTAAAGTTGAAGAGGTAAAACCTAATATCAAATATGATAACGATTCTAAAAAATACGAAAAAATGAATATTTTAAATAAAAAAATCTTTCATGCATCTCAGGCGATAGGAAGAGATGCTGAACTAGAAATGTTAGAAGTTACTCTAGCTCAAGATTTAAAAATTCCTATTTTAGTAGGTGAATCTGGGGTTGGTAAAACAGCTATTATTGATGAACTTGCTTATCGTATACAAATGGGAAATGTTCCTTCTTTTTTAAAAAATCAAATCCTTGTTGAAATTAATCCTTTTGAAACGATTGCCGATACAAAATACCGAGGCGAATTTGAAAAAAAATTAAATGATATCATTACTTTTTGTACTTCTCATAACGCTATTATGGTTATGAACGAAATTCATACGATTTTTGGTCTTGGTTCTTCTTCGAATGATGCTAATGACATGGCCGAAATGCTTAAAATAGCTATCGATAGAGATGGTTTAAGAATCATTGGTTCAACAACAAAAGCTGAATATGAAAAATTCTTTGCAAGTAATGCCCTTAAGAGAAGATTTAAAAAGATTGCTATTGATGAACCTACTGATGAAATGCTATATTTAATTATTAAAAAAGTTATCGAAGATTATGCTCATAAGCAAGGAATATCCTCAGAATTAATTTTAAAAGATTATCCTTCAATTATAGATATCATTATAAATTTAACTAAGAAGAAGCATCGAACGTATGATGACGTTGAAAATAATCCATCATTATCAGTTGATATAATTGATACAGCTTTTGGTTATGCTAAGTATTATAGTAGTGAAATACTTAAACTTGAACATTTTGAAGCATCTATTTTAAGTAATGATAGACTATATGACTTTGCTAAAAGAAAAGCTATAGATGAGATAAAGAATTTGTCTGTAAAGGACTATGAACCTATCAAAATATTAACAAAACTTTAAAAAAAAGAACTTAGAAAGATGATTGAACTTATTTTCTACTATGTTCAAATCAAATTTCAGTTCTTTTTTTAAGCAGCAAGCGCATCTTCCATTGATGAAACTTTTGGAGCATTTGGATTAAAGAGAACTTTTTGCCTTCCACTCATACTATTACTACTTCCTTTTTTCCTTGTTTTTTTAAGAGCAATTACGGCTATAATAATAGATGCTAGGTTAGGTAATGTACTATATTGATGTTGTTTTTTCGTCATTTGTTCTTGAACTTTTCTTACGATTGTATCTTCAGGCATATTAGTATCAATACCTTCTTCAATAATGGATGTTATTTCGATATCGCTATCAATTTCCGCAACTATATTATTAGGAACTTCGATATGAGAAGTAGTTTGTTCTTTTGATGCATTTTCATCGACCTTTGCACCATAAGTTTTTTGTGATAATGGTTTAACATTATAATGTCCATTTTCATAAATTCCTTTAAAGATAATATCATCATTGCTTGTAGGACCTTTTACAATATATAAATTTTCATCAGGTGATATAATAATTTCTCTATTTCCTATCTTTTCTTTAAGCATGTTTAATACTTTTTGTTGATATTTATTTGTTTTTTCTTGATTTATTTGTTCAGAATTGGTAAGAGGTATTTCTATAAATTTTTTATTTTTTAAAAATTTAAAAATATCAGAAGCATTTTGTTTACCATTTGGATTATTTACTAAATTAGTATTATTTAAAATATCATTAAATAAAACTTTAGAATCATCACCTAAATTACGAACAACGATAATATTTCCTTCTTGGTCTTTAAATTTAAAATAATTAGATTCTAAAGAACCAAATTCTGTTATGTCTTGTAAATTAAGGGCTTTTTTGACTTCTTCTTTTAATTCTATTTCATTTTTTTGGATATTTATAGGTAAGTGTAATTTTTGAAGTGAACTAGTCATCGTATCACGATTACCTCTCATGATATTTAAAAGAAGCTCATCAAGACTTTTTCTATCATAATTAATAAGTTTATCTTGCAATATCTTTTTGTCAACATCGATACCATATGCTTTGCATCGAAAATAAAAACTATCAATAATGGCTTGTTTTTGTCTTTCTTCCATTTTGGTCATACAAACACCTCTTTTTCTAATTTTAACATTCCCATTCTCTTTTATCAATATACAATAAAGTAACTTTACATAATTTAACATTTAACGTATAAAACATGGAATTTGATGACAATATATTAATGAGAGGAGAATCATATGAAAAAGAAAATTGTAACCATTTTGTTATCATTTACTTTTATTTTTATTCTAACAGGGTGTGAAACAAATTTAAATAATACACCTACGAAACAAGCTGAAATATTTTTAGGTAAATATCAAACATTAAATGATGATGTTTTATCTGATCTTGATAAAGTGGTAGCTGAAGAAGAGAGCTTTTTAGGTAATCAGAGGGATATATATAGAGCGATTATGAAAAAGCATTATCAAGAATTAGAATATGAAATAAAGGATGAACGTATCGATGGAGATAAAGCAACTGTTACAGTTCAAATTGAAGTTGATGACTATTCAAAAGTAATAGATGAATCAAAAAATTATCTTTTAGAACATCCTGATGAATTTAATGATGAAGATGGTAATTATGATCATTCTAAATATATCGATTATCAATTAACACAAATGAAAAATACAAAAGATAGGGTTAAATATATTCTAGAATTAACCTTTACAAAACGAGATAAAAAATGGGTAATTGATAAATTAAGTGATGAAGATATGAATAAAATAAATGGTATATATGTATATTAAAGATTGCTTTAAATCTATTAAAGATAAAAAAGCAGTCTTTTTTTTGATAAAATCATTACCAGTAACTTATTTTTCTTTATTTTCTTTTTAATTGATGATATAATGTAAATGGTGGAAATATGAAAAAGTTAAATCAAAAAGGGTTTTCTTTGACAGAGTTACTTGCTGTTGCTATTATACTTGGTATACTTGTTACGGTAGTAACACCTGTTATTAGTAGAACACTAAAAAATAATAAAAGAAGTCTTTATAATAGACAACTTGAATCAATAACGGAATCAGCTGCTACTTGGGGTGCAGAGCATATGAACAAATTACCTGATAAAGGTAAAGAAGTAACTGTTACTCTCGAAGAACTTCAAAATGGTGGCTATGCTGATAAAGATTTGACGAATCCCTTAACAAGTGAACTTTTTGATGGAAAATTAACCAAAGTTGTCATAAGAAATGAAAATGGTGTTTTAAAATACGATGTTATTATAGAATAGGAGATTTTCTATGAGTTTAAAAATAGACAGATTAAATAGCACATATGTTAAAGAAATAAGTCATATACTAGCAAATGAAATCAAGGATAAAGACATAAAATTTGTAACCATTACGGATTGCAAAGTAACAAATGATTTAAGTTTTGCAAAAGTATATTTTACCGTTTTAGATGATACCAAGAAAAAAGAAACTTTGAAGGCTTTAAATAGTGCAAGTAGTTTTATTCGTAAATGTTTGGCTGAAAGAGTTGATGTAAGACATACACCAGAACTTACCTTTGTATATGATGAATCGATTGAATATGGTAAAAAAATTGAAAATATTATTAAACAAATACATGAAGATAATTAACGATGAAAAATATCAAGTAACTTAAGAAAATGGTCATATAGAAAATTAGTGGTTGATGGAAACTAATCAAGTTTTTTAAGGAAATACATATTTGGAGTTAAGTCGCTTGTCGTAGCGTTAAAAGATAAAGTGCATAAGATTCTTATGAAATAAGGTGGTACCGCGGTTGATTCGCCCTTAATTTATAGGAATCTTTTTCTAAAAAGAAAGGTGAAAAAATATGGAATTAAATAAATATATCGATCATACTAATTTAAATGCTTATGCAACTGTAGATGATATCAAAAAACTATGTGATGAGGCTATCAAATACAAATTCGCATCTGTTTGTGTTCATCCTTATTATGTATCATTTGCTTCTAACTATTTAAAGAAAACGAGTATCAGTGTGTGTGCTGTGGTTGGTTTTCCGCTTGGCATGAATAAATCTATGACTAAGGAATATGAAGCTATCGCTGCTATAGAAGATGGCGCTGATGAAATAGATATGGTTATAAATATAGGGGCTTTAAAAAATAAAGATTATGATTATGTTAAACAAGAAATTGAAGCCATTAGAGATGCGATTGACGGTAAAACGTTAAAAGTTATTATCGAAACATGTTATTTAACCGAAGATGAAATCGTCAAAATGACAGAAATTTGTAACGAAACGTTTGTACAATTTATTAAAACATCAACCGGTTTTGGTACAAGAGGGGCTTCTTTAGATGATCTTTCTATTATAAATAAACATAAAAATGAACTTTTAGAAATAAAAGCAAGTGGTGGTATCAAAACATTTAAGGACGCTAGTTCTTTTATTGAAGCAGGAGCTACCCGTCTTGGTACTAGTAGTAGCGTACAAATTATGAAGGAGGATAATTAATGACATTATATGAAGATTTAAAGTGGAGAGGACTTATTAAAGATGTTACGAGTCCAGAACTTGAAGAAAAATTAAACAACGAAAAACTTACCTTTTATATTGGTACCGATCCAACAGCGGACTCTATGCATATTGGACATTATTCATCCTTTTTGATTGCTAAAAGACTTGCTAAAGCAGGCCATAAACCTATCCTTTTAATAGGAGGTGCAACAGGTAGAATAGGTGATCCAAGACCAACAACAGAAAGAGAAATGAAAGACATCAAAGAAATTGAACATAATACCCAAAATCTAAAAAAACAGGCTGAAGAAATTTTTGGCTTTGAAGTTGTCGATAATTATGATTGGATTAAAAATATCAATGTTATTGATTTTTTAAGAGATTATGGTAAATATTTTAATATCAATTATATGCTTGATAAAGATATTATAAGAAGAAGATTAGAAACAGGTATTACCTTTACAGAGTTTTCTTATATGTTATTACAGTCTTTAGATTTTTTACATTTACATGAAACACGTGGTGTAAGTTTACAAGTTGCCGGATCTGACCAGTGGGGAAACATTACATCTGGTGTTGATTTGATTAGAAAAAAAACTGGTGATGAAGTTTACGCTTTTACAATGCCTTTAATATTAGACCAAAATGGTAAGAAATTCGGAAAATCAGAAGGAAATGCTTTATGGCTTGACAAGTGTAAAACAAGTAGCTATGAATTGTATCAATATTTAATCAATACGGATGATCCTATGATCGAATCATATTTAAAAGTGTTTACTTTTTTATCTAAAGAAGAAATAATGGATATCGTCTGTAAACATCAAAAAGAACCACATTTAAGACTTGGTCAAAAAGTTTTAGCAAGAGAAATTATTACTGATTTGCATGGTAAAGATGAATATGAAAAAGCTGTCAAAATAAGTGAAAATTTATTTAACGGAAATATAAAAAATATAAGTGCTGATGATTTAATAATTGGTTTAAAAGATGTTCCGCATTTTAAACTAGAAGAAAAACCACTTCTTGACTTACTTGTTGATCATAATATTTGCACAAGTAAAAGAGAAGCAAGAGAGTTTTTAAATAATAACGCTATTAGTGTTAATGGTGAAATTGTTCATGATGAAAATATGCTTATTGATGCGAGTCAGGCTATTGATGGTAAAATAGTTGTTATTAGAAGAGGTAAGAAAAAATATTTTGTGGGAATAGTAGAGGACTAGAATGAAAAAAAATGGCTTTTTAGAGGGGGCTTTTATTGCAACTGTAAGCGTCATTGCCTGTAAATTACTTGGTTTAATTTATGTTATACCTTTTTATTCTATTATAGGAGAACAAGGCGGCGCTTTATATAGTTATGCCTATTCTATTTATTCTATTTTCTTATCCCTTGCAACAGTTGGTATTCCAACAGCTATAAGTAAAATTGTTAGTGAATACAATGCTCTTGATTTTCAAGTTATAAAACAAAAAGCCTATAAAATAGGCTCTAAAATATTAATTAGTATTGGTATTCTATTCTTTTTAGCCTTGTTTCTTTTTGCACCTCAAATTGCCCAAATGATAAAGGGTAGTGCTGATGGGGGAAATAGTATTGAAAGTGTTACCCTCGTTATTAGAGTTATTGCAACAGCTATTTTAATTGTACCATCACTTTCTATTAAACGAGGTTATTTACAAGGCCATAATTTTATGAGTGTTCCTCAATTTTCAGCCGTTATTGAACAGTTAGTTAGAGTTATTATTGTTGTTGTAGGAAGTTATGTTGCTTATAAAATTTTTCATTTAAGTTTAGATCAGACAGTTGGCATTGCTGTTTTTGGAGCAACCGTTGGTGCTTTATGTTCATACGTTTTTGTCGATTTAAAAATAAAAAAGCATAAGGGTGAATTTCATTTAGATGCTAATATAAAAGAAGAAGAAAAGAAATTTACTAATAAAATCATTATTAAAAAAATCGTTTATTATGCTCTTCCTCTTGTTTTAATTGATTTAGCTAAATCTTTATACGATGTTGTTGATTTATTTACCGTTGTAAGATGTTTAACCGATATTGGATATGATACCCAAATTGCGGAAAATGTTTTTGGTAATATCACAACATGGGCATCCAAATTAAATATGATTATTATATCTATTAGTATCGGATTAACCGCTAGTTTAATTCCTAATATCATGCCATCATTTGTTAAAAAAGATTTTAAAGATGTTGAAAATAAGGTTAATAAATCTTTACAATTATTAATTATTTTAGTTATTCCTATGACCGTTGGTTTATCTTTTTTAGCCTACCCAGTCTGGAATGCTTTTTATGGCTATAATGAGATAGGTATTAACTTATTTTATGTCTATCCTTTTATAGCGCTAACGACATGTTTTCAAGGTGTTTTAGTTGAAATATCGCAAATCATGAATAATACCAAATTGTCTTTTGGTTCGCTTTTTATAGGTATTTTTGTTAAACTTATCTTTAATATTATCTTAATGTATTTCTTACCAAACATAGGTATTGAAAGTTATTATGGACCTATTATTTCAAGTATATTAGCGCAGATTACGACTATCATTATTGTTTTAATTAGTCTAAATAGAAAATATAAAATCAATTATAGGGAAACACTTAAAACTTTATATAAAACATCTATAGCCGTTGTTATTATGTTTATTGGCCTTGTTTTATTAAAATTAGTTATTCCTATTACAAATTTAAATAGACTATTATCTGTTTTGGTTTGTGTTATATATGCTTTATTTGGCTTTATTATCTATGGTTTACTAGTTTTAAAATTCAAAATTATTCCTAATGTATCAAAAATAAAAGATTTAAAAAATGCGTATAAAGAAATGAGGAAATAAATGAGAAAAGCTGTTTATTTGATAAAAAGAATTATGGGTCTTGATTATAAAAATATGTTTAAAATTGCCAAAAAAATAAGCAAAAAAATACATAAAGGACGTTTATTTATTGTTATGGATATGGTTAAATGTGGTCTAAAGTATCAGGCTGGATATTATGATTATTTAGAGTTTGAATTTTATTTATTAAATAGTAAAGAAAGAAGTACATATTTAACAAGAGGAAAAAATAATGAAATTATAAGAAAATATAACAATAAAGAAAAAGCTTATATGTTTGATGATAAACAAATTTTTAATGAAAAGTTCCAGCAATTCTTAGGAAGAAAATATCTTAAATTAGATAATAATTTAGAAGCTTTTAAAAAGTTTTTAAAAGATCAAAAAGAAATAATGGTTAAACCTATAGATGGTGAAGGTGGTAAAGGGGTTGAAAAGATACTTACTGATTCTGATGCTAAAGAGTTATATCAAAGGCTTATAGATAATAAGCAAATATTGGTCGAAGAAGTCATTACGCAACATAAGCAGATGAACAAACTTTATGATAAGTCGGTAAATACGCTTAGGATGTTCACTTTTGTTAAAGATGGTAAAGCCTATTTTCTTCAGGCGATACTTAAAATAGGTAATGGTGGTGTTATTGATAATTTTTCATCTGGTGGTATGTATACCTTTGTTGATGATGATGGTATAGTATTAGCGCCTGCTATTGATCAAGCAGATAATTATTATGAAAAACATCCTTTAACAAATGAAAAAATAGTTGGTTTTCAGGTTCCTCTTTTTAAGGAGGCTATTGAACTTGTTAAAAGGGCAGCCTTAGTTGTTCCTGATATGGCTTATGTTGGATGGGATGTTGCGATTAGTGAAAATGGACCACTTTTGGTTGAAGGTAACTGGTTTCCTGGCGTTTTTCAAATGAAACCAAGTTTTAAAGATAATAAAGAAGGAATACTTCCTTTATATCAAAAATATATGGATATTTAATGATGAATCTGATATAATGTTGTATAGATTTAGGAGTTAATTATGAAAAAAGTGTGGATTATAATTGGAATTATTTGTTTATTAGCTGGCGGATATATTTTATTTAATATTCCAAGTAGTGAAGATTATTTTATGAAGGCTAGTGAATATGTTAAAAGTATCGATTTAAAAGAAAATAATTTAACCATCAAATTTGCTTTTCCTAGCAATTTTGATGATAGTGATATCTACTGTAATGTCAGTAATTTAGATGATATAAGTAGTGATTCTGAAGGATGGACGAAGCTTGAAAACGGAGAATGTCATACCGAAATAGACAAAGGTATTTATCATATTGTTTTGAAAAGTGATGATAGAGTAGTTAAGATTTCTGATACATCTAATTTGAAAGACGTAAGTAGTTTTGCCTTTTCTAAAGATAAGGTATACCTTGCAATTGGTGGTAGTGAACAGCTAAATGTTAAACTAGCCGCTTATGGTAATGTTGATGAAAAGCCTGTGTATAAATCACTTGATACTACTATCGCAACCGTTGATGAAGATGGAATCGTTACAGGGCATCAAAATGGAAATACGAAAATAGAAGCTACATATAATGATGAAACAATCGATATCGATGTTGTTGTTACATCGACGATTACGGTTATGCCTAAAACATTTGATTATGGTAAAAGTAAAATACCATGTCAAGTTTATTCGAAAGAAGAAGCGGCTCTTCTTGATGAAATTTTATTTGATAGAGTTGATGAAGCCGGATATCAAACGAGGGCTGGTGTCGTTGCAGCTATTAGATTTTTAATGTTTGAATTCCCATATCGCGTTAATTATTACTCTGAAAATGGAAGGATGACAACAGAATTAAAGGCTGATGGTGAAGGAAGATATTATCATAGAGGTCTTTATTTAAGTGAAGATAAATATAGTACAGTTAATTCTAATCTTAATAATTCCTATGGACCTGTTATGTGGGGATGTCCTTTATATACTTTCTTGTCTGAAAAAAAATTAAATAATGGTCTTGATTGTAGTGGCTTTGTTACTTGGACTTTAATAAATGGTGGCTTTGATGTCGGAGATATCGGGGCAGGTCCTAGTGATGATACGCTTGATTTAACTGATTATGGCGAAAAAACACCATTAACTATGGAACTTATTAATTCTGGAAAAATTAAAGCTGGAGATTTAATTGGTTATGATGGACATATTGCGATTATAGCTGGTATTGATGATGAAAATATATATGTTGCTGAAGCTTTATGGGGCGAAACTAATGGTGGCGTTTTTGGAGTCGTAGCAACACAGTATAATAAAAATACTATAACTAGATCATTAGATTATGTTATGCTTATGGATTCATATTATAAGGATGATGGTAATTACACTGATATGTGGTATTAGAATAGTTTCAACTATTCTTTTTTTGATAGCCAATTAAAAATCCGTTTCCTTTAACAAAGAAACGGGATTATGTTATATTAAGTAAGTTGTATTGTTTGCTTACCTTTTTTTAGTTCATTAATATCTTTAATAGTAAGGCCTGTAATTTCAGAAATAAAATGAATATTACTATCAGTTTTTAATAATTTTTTGGCAATTTCGATATTTCTTTGCTTAATACCCTGTTCTATCCCTTGTTCTATTCCTTGTTCTAT